>JAPLIF010000083.1 GCA_026389255.1 Cyanobacteriota bacterium | reverse complement strand
CATGAATCCGAGCAGCAGCTTCGTCACCCAACCCACCCTCAAGCCCGGCTGCGTCATCCGTCGGGAAAACTGGACCGTATTGCAGAAGGAGGGGGCCATCACGCCGGAACAGCTGCGCGAATGCAAACAGCGCATGAACACCTTTGCCTATGTCGGTTCAGTCCGCGACAAACCCATCGTGCGCTGTGTCTACCAAACCGATGCCAGCCAAAACCAGTTTCTACAGAAAGGGGTGGCCGGAGCCGCAGCCGATAGCAGCGTCGGCATCACCCCCGAAGCCGACCAGTTCTGAACAGGAGACCCCCTAGCGGCCCTAGGGGGTTAACCCCCACCAGAGGCCACCGATGCTTCACCGCGGGCCTGGCCTTGGCGGAGGGGGCTATCGGGGCTGGCGAACACCGGAAGCACCTCCCTCCGGAAGGCCTCAGCCGCCCTAGAGCAGTAGCGGGCCGGATGGGTAATCAGCTTCAACTGGCGGCGCACCAGCAGATCGGCCAGGGGAGGACGGTGCAGGGTGCCTGCAGCCAGTTCCCGCTCAATCGAGACCACCGGCAGGAAAGCGGCCCCTAGACCGGCCTGGACAGCATTTTTGATGGCCTCGAAGGAATTCAGTTCCATCTCGATCTTGAGCCGCTGCACATCCAGCTTGGAGCGCAACAACAATTGATCCACCATCTTGCGGGTCGTTGACTGGGCATCCAGACAAACAAAGCCGAGCCTGTACAGGTCTTCCTTAGTCAGTTCGGGCAGGCGGGCCAGGGGATGCTTCGGGGGCAGCACCAAGGCCAGCTCATCGTTGGCGTAAGGCACCACCTGCAGCAGGTCGTTGAGTTCGGCGGGCAGTTCGCCACCAATGATGGCCAGGTCGATCTGGCCATTGGCCACACTCCAACCGGTGCGCCGGGTGCTGTGAACCTGCAACTGCACCGCGACATCGGGATATTTCTGACGAAACAATCCGATCATGCGTGGCATCAAATAGGTGCCGGTGGTCTGGCTGGCCCCGACCACCAGGGAACCTCCCTTGAGGTTATGGAGATCATCCAGGGCCCGGCAGGCCTCCTGGCACTGGCTCAAGATGCGGTCGCAATAACTCAACAGCAGATGGCCGGCCTCGGTGAGCTGGGCCTTGCGCCCCCCACGGTCAAAGAGGGAGACATCGAGCTGCTTCTCCAGATTCTGGATCTGCAGGCTCACCGCAGGCTGGGTGACATAGAGGCTGTCGGCCGCCTTCTTAAAGCTGCCCTCGCTGGCAATGGCCCGCAGGATGCGCAGCTGGTCGAGGGTGAAGGGCAGATCGGCCATGAAGTCTGGTGAACCCGGGAAGAGCCGATGGCCGAACCGGCACGCAGCACCAAACTCTAGGGTGGCCGCGGGAGTGACCCCATGGAGCCCGTCCTGATCCCCGTTCTTGCACCGGTGTCCCAGCACAGTTCCTGGGTGATGCTCGCCCTACTGCTCGGCTTTGCGGTGCTGCACAGCGGTGGCGCTGCCCTGCGGTCCTGGGCGGAAGAACGCATCGGCGCCCGGGCCTGGCGCCTCATCTTTGCCCTGGCGAGCGTGCCCGCTGCGGGGCTGCTGATCGCCTATTTCCTGGCCCATCGTTATGACGGTTGGCGTCTCTGGAATCTTCAGGATCGGCCCTGGATAGTGCCCCTGGTCTGGCTGGGTTCAGCGATCAGCTTTTTCTTCCTCTATCCAGCCACATACAACCTGCTGGAGATCCCGGCCCTGCTGCGCCCCCAGGTGCGGCTCTATGGCAGCGGCATCATCCGCATCAGCCGCCACCCCCAGGCCATCGGGCAGATCCTTTGGTGTGCCACCCACCTGCTGTGGATCGGCAGCAGTTTCATGGTGGCCACTTGCTTCGGGTTGATTGCCCACCATCTCTTTGCCATCTGGCATGGCGATCGCCGCCTGCGGCAACGCTTTGGCAGTGCCGCCAGCGAACTGCAGGCCCAGACCTCCATCGTGCCCTTCGCTGCGGTGTTGGATGGACGACAAACACTGGTCCTGGCCGAATTTTTACGACCAGCCCAATTGGGGATCGCCGTGGCCATCGGGCTGTTGTGGTGGGCCCACCCAAGCATCGGCCTGGCGGCCACCAGCTTCCAACGCACGGCCTTGGCCCACTGGTTGGGTTGAGCCCTCCCCGCCGGACCTGCCTACACTCCTTGCAGTCGTCCCCTGAGGATGCCGTCCGCTTCTGAGCTCGCCTGGCTGATCCCAGTGCTACCCCTGCTGGGCGCCTGCCTCACGGGTCTAGGTCTGATCAGCTTCAATCGCACCGTTAATCGCCTGCGCAAGCCGGTGGCCCTGTTCCTGATCAGTTGTGTGGGGGCGGCGGCTGTCCTCAGTTACGCCGTGCTGGCGGAACAACTGGCCGGGGCAGCCCCCACAGAGATGCTGTTCAACTGGGCCAGCGCCGGCACCTTCAACCTGCCGATGGGCTTCCGGGTGGACCCCCTGGGGGCCGTAATGCTGGCCCTTGTCACCACTATTGCCGTGCTGGTGATGGTCTATTCCGATGGCTACATGGCCCATGACAAGGGTTATGTGCGTTTCTTCACCTACCTGGCCCTGTTCAGCAGTTCGATGCTCGGCCTGGTCATCAGCCCCAACCTGCTGGAGATTTATGTCTTCTGGGAATTAGTGGGGATGTGCTCCTACCTGCTGGTGGGCTTCTGGTACGACCGAGATGCCGCCGCCAATGCGGCCCAGAAGGCGTTTGTGGTGAACCGCGTCGGTGATTTCGGTCTGCTCCTCGGCATCCTGGGGCTGTTCTGGGCCACCGGCAGTTTCGGCTTCGAGGAGATCGGCGCCCGCCTCCAGGGGGCTGTCGCCAACGGATCTGTATCGACTGGGGTGGCCGTTCTGCTTTGCCTGCTGGTGTTCATGGGCCCCATGGCCAAATCGGCCCAGTTTCCCCTGCATGTCTGGCTGCCGGACGCCATGGAGGGCCCGACCCCCATCTCCGCCCTGATCCATGCGGCCACCATGGTGGCCGCCGGGGTGTTCCTGGTGGCCCGTCTGCAGCCGGTCTATTCACCTTTTCCCGCCGTCCAGGCGGTGATCGCCGTCATCGGCACGATCACCTTGGTTCTGGGGGCCTCGATCGCCCTTACCCAGCAGGATCTGAAAAAGGGTCTGGCCTACAGCACCGTGTCCCAGCTGGGTTACATGATGCTGGCCATGGGTTGCGGCGCCCCGGTTGCCGGCATGTTCCACCTGGTGACCCACGCCTTTTTCAAGGCCATGCTCTTCCTCGGCTCGGGCTCGGTGATCCACGCCATGGAGGAGGTGGTGGGCCATGAGCCCGTCCTGGCCCAGGACATGCGGCTGATGGGGGGACTGCGGCGTTACATGCCCATCACAGCCACCACCTTCCTGATTGGCTGCGTCGCCATCGCCGGCATCCCCCCCCTGGCGGGCTTCTGGAGCAAGGATGAGATCCTGGGTCAGGCGTTCCATCACTTCCCGATCCTCTGGGCGGCCGGTTTCTTAACGGCCGGCATGACGGCTTTTTATATGTTCCGCCTTTACTTCCTCACCTTTGAGGGCAGTTTCAGGGGCAACGACAAGGCTCTACAGGCCCAGCTCCTCGCCGCCGCCGGTAAGACCAGCGATGACGAGCATGGAGAAGCAGGCGATGGCCACCACGCCGACCATCCCCATGAATCTGGCTGGCAGATGGCCATGCCCCTGGTGGTTCTAGCGGTTCCTTCCGTCCTGATCGGCCTGTTGGGGATGCCTTGGAACAGTCGTTTCGCGGCCCTGGTGGACCCCCATGAGGCCGCCGAGATGGCGGAGCATTTCTCTTGGCAGGACTTTCTGCCCCTGGCCGGGTCCTCCGTGGCCATTTCGGTGGCCGGCATCAGCCTGGCGGTCCTGGCCTATTTCCTGCACCGCATCGATCTGGGCCAGGCGGTGGCGGCCCGATTCCCTGCGATCAACAGTTTTCTGGCCAACAAGTGGTATCTGGATGCCATCAACGACAACCTCTTCGTTCAAGGCAGCCGTAAGATTGCCCGCAAGGTGTTGGATGTCGATTCCAAGGTGGTGGATGGGGTTGTGAACCTCACCGGCCTGCTCACCCTGGGCAGTGGCGAGGGTCTCAAGTATTTCGAAACCGGCCGGGTCCAGTTCTACGCCCTGATCGTCTTTGGCGGTGTCATCGCCATGGTCGTCCTGTTCGGAGCCTTCGGCTGAAAACCCCAGAGCCCCTTCCCTGGATGCCAATCTCCTCGGAAATCCCGGCCACGATCTACAGAGGCGACCGACCCATCTGCATCTCCCCATCAGCGTTGACATCAAGGCCCCGGGGTTTGGAGATGGAAAGGTTGGCAGCATTCCTGTTGGCGGGTGCCTGGCAAGAGAACTCCACGGCCACTGCCTAATGACTAACTACTAAACAACCCGGGGTACGGCGCTGGAGCGATGGCTCGGTCCAACGCTAAGCTAAATTTAGTTTATGTTTTTGAGTTTTCCTAGCGCCCTCTGGCAGAAACGCGAGCTGTGGTGGCGGCTGACCGAACGGGAGGTCTTGGGCCGCTATCGGGGATCGCTGCTGGGCGTGGCCTGGAGCTTCCTCAACCCGTTGGCCATGCTGGCGGTGTATTCGTTTGTATTCTCCCAAGTTTTCAAGGCTCGGTGGGGAGGCCTGGAGCAGGCTGGGCCCCTGGGCTTTGCCGTCAATCTGTTCGCCGGGTTGATTGTGTTCAACCTGTTCGCCGAATGCATCAATCGAGCGCCGGGGTTGGTACTGGCCAACCCCAACTATGTGAAAAAAGTGATCTTCCCTCTGGAGATTCTCGCCTGCGTCGCCGTGGCAGGGGCAGGCTTTCACGCCCTCACCAGCCTGGTGGTGCTTGTGATCTTTGAGCTGATTGCCTTTCATACCCTGCCGATCACCTTTCTCTGGCTACCCCTTGTGTGGCTGCCCCTGGTGCTGGGATGCCTGGCTCTTACCTGGCTGCTGGCGGGCCTTGGGGTGTTTTTGCGGGATATCGGCCAGCTGGTGGGGGTACTCGTGAGCATGTTGATGTATCTCAGTCCGATCTTTTTCCCGGTGTCTGCCTTACCAATGCGCTGGCAGCCCCTGCTAGCCCTCAACCCCCTGGCCCAGGTGATCGAACAGACAAGGCAGGTGGTGGTGGCAGGGCAACCACCAGGAGCCGGTTATCTCCTGGGCGGCACCCTCCTGGCTGGGTTGGCCTGTGAGCTGTCCTATCGCTCATTTCTGAAGGCCAAAAGGGCCTTCGGCGATGTGATGTGATCGCAGCCATGACGCCCCTAGACGACGCAGTAGCGATCCGTGTCGACGACCTGAGCAAGTGCTTCCGCATCTACGACACCCCTAAAGATCGGCTCAAGCAAGCCCTCTGGCGCGGCCGCCGCCAGTACTACCGTGAATTCTGGGCACTCCGTGACGTGAGCTTCGAGGTGAAGCGCGGGGAGAGCATGGGAATCATCGGCCGCAATGGCAGCGGCAAGAGCACGTTGCTGCAGATGATCTGCGGAACGCTGACACCAACCGCAGGAGAGGTCGCCGTGAACGGCAGAATTGCTGCCCTACTGGAATTGGGTAGCGGATTCAATCCTGACTTCACTGGACTAGAAAATATCTACTTGAATGCATCCTTGTTCGGACTCACCAGAGAAGATGTGAACATACGACTGGATGCAATAATAGGTTTTGCCGACATCGGCGACTTTCTTGGGCAGCCGGTCAAGACCTACTCCAGCGGAATGGTGGTGAGACTTGCCTTCAGTGTTTTGGCGCATGTTGATCCAAACATTCTGATCGTAGACGAAGCACTATCAGTGGGCGACATCTTCTTTCAACAAAAATGTTATCGAAAAATCAGAGAGGGACTAGATACTGGACTCACACTACTCTTCGTTAGCCACGATGAAGCAACCCTTAAGTCCTTCTGCAAGACAGGTTTACTTTTAAGCCAAGGTAACTGCGACTATGTTGGCGCCATCGAGG
>JAPLIF010000191.1 GCA_026389255.1 Cyanobacteriota bacterium | reverse complement strand
AGGTCGGCGCGGGTGGGGTGGCGCTTCTCCTCCAACAGGCTGTCGTCGTAGCCCATGAAGAACTGCAGCTGGCCGGCCGGGGCGGGGTGGCTGGCCAGGTAGGCGCGCACCGTGGCCTGGATGTCGGCGATGCGGCGGGTGGTGCCCACCGGCGGCGGGCTGAGGTCGGGCCGGCCCCAGGTGGCCACGTAATCGGGCAGGTGGCCGTGGGCATCGATGAACCCGGGCAGCAGGGCCCGGCCGGCCAGGTTCACGCGCTTTGCGCCGCCGCCAGCGGCGCGGATGGCCCCGGCCAGGGGACCCACGTAGACGATGCGGCCGCCCCGCTCGACCAGCGCCTCGGCGTAGGCGGGGGTTGGGCCGGCCATCGTCAGGATGGACCCACCGGAATAAAGGGTGGCCGCCGCCAAAGGGGGCACTGCCGATGGCGCGGGGGATGCCGCCAAGGGGGCTGCAGCGGCGAAACCCGACCAGGCCAGGGGAGCGCAGGCCGCCAACAGAACGATCGGCAGACGGACCCGACGGGCCTGGTGTCCAGGGCGCGAAAGCATCGACGCAGGGAGATCTGGGCCCTTTCTACTCAGGTATTTCTGCCTTGGCAGCCTGGGCCTGGATGGAGGGGTCAGCGCCGCCCCAGCAGTTCTTCCCAGCTAGGAGAGGGACTGGGCCCCTGCAGCGGGCCTACCCCGGGGCGATGGCGGGGGGCGCTGGCTTCCTGGCTTTGGCCAGACCGGACGGGAGTGGCCAGTCGGCCGATGCCATGGCGGTGGGTGGGCAGGAAGCGGGTCGGGGGCAGAAGAGGGGAATGGATGGAAAACGACATGGTTGAACAGTCACGGATATGGATCTCGCACCTCTGGGTGAGCGTTCCCTGGGGAGCGCGCCCGTTGTCATGGACCTAGTGGGTCCCCTCCAGGAAGCGCAGGAGGCGGAAGTGGGTGCTGGTACCGGCATTGCGAGCCCAAATCAAGGGTGCTCGCCAGCTTCTGCCGGGACTTTCACCCTACACCTATCGGGGGCCCCCATGGAGGCCCCCGCGCCCTTGACCAAGCCGGTGGCCATGGCGGGGGTTAAGGCCGTAGACGGCTTACCGACTTGCTTGCGCAGGGATTCAAACTTTGTCTTTGTGCCCCTTGAACACATTGCCGATGGCATCGGCCACATCAGCCACCTTGTCGCCAACGGCTTCAGCGGCATGGGCCACCTTGTCGCCGAGGTCGTCAGAGGCATGCATGACCTTGGCCTGAACCTGCTTGGCTTCTCCTTTGGCTTGGACAACGGGATCATCGATGAGTTCACCGGCGGCGGCCTGGATCCTGCCTTCGGCATCCTTGGCGGTGGCGTTGCCCTTGTCGTTGATGCTCATGGTGATGCAGCGAAGGAGCGAGAAGTTGGATCCTTCTCTTGTCAACGCTAGATAGGGGAATGGCCCTGGGTCGAATTCCCTGCGCGAATGAACTAGACCCGCTTGATGACACGGAACAGCACCACCAGCAGCGGCGGCGCCAACAAAAATCCCCGACCAAAGCCGGGGATTATGCAGCGCTATCGCGCAGTTTGTCGTGTTCCCCCCAGGGTTCAGCCTTCGACTTTGACGCTCACGGTGGTCATGGTCTGGGCCTTGGGCACCCGGACGGTAAGCAGACCGCTTTGGTAGTGGGCGTTGAGGTTCTCCCGATCGATGCCGCTGGGGAAGCGGAAGCTGCGGCTCCAGGTGCCGTAACGGAATTCACTCAGCAGCGGTCCACGGCCGGCCTTGGCCGGAGCTTCGGGGCTGGTGGCTTCGTCGCTGACGGTGGGCTCGTTGGCCTGGGGAACTGGGCTTTGCTGGGGGTTGCGACGCTCAGCACTGATCAGCAGGGTGCGATCGGTGGCCTTGACGTCAATGGCATCCTTGTCAACTCCGGGGAGCTCAAGAACGACTTCGTAGGCGTTGTCCGTTTCATGCACTTCGGCGGCGGGTACCCGCTCGGCGCTGTGCATTTGCTGTTCGAGACGCTCGAACAGGTCAAAGGGAGAGGCGGTGCGGCGGGTCAACATGGTGGCTTCAGGGTTGGATGGCGCTCCGTCCGGGAGCGGTTCGGTGCGGGGTCGTCTCCCCGGTGAAGACACTTTCGCCCTGATGGCGACGATGCGTTGTCGTAGGGACCGATCCCAGCGGTTCGGCCGCCACCACCCTGTTCGGCAGACCCCACCCCATGGGGAGGAGAACCGAAGCCTGGCCGCCCCCCCAGGGCCTGCCCTGGCCTCAGGGCACCTCCACCTGGTCGCGGCGAGGGGCCAGGGCCAGGTAGGCCTGGCAGAACGGTTCCCCCAGGGCCTCCCGCAAGCGGCCATCGGCCTCGAAGGCGGCCAGGGCTTCCTCCAGGCTGCTGGGCAGGGCTCGCGCATCGGTCCCCACGGGGGGATCGGCTTCGGTATTGCGCTCACTGCGGGGACCCGGATCCAGTTGGCGCTCGATGCCATCCAGTCCCGCCGCCAGCACGGCCGCCTGCAGCAGATAGGGATTGGCGGCCCCATCCGGCAGCCGCAGTTCGAGCCGTTGGCTGTCGGGCAAGCGCACCATGTGGGTGCGGTTGTTGCCGCCATAGCTGATCCAGCCCGGCGACCAGCTGGCGCCGGAGCTGGGCGTCCGTCGCGCCAGCCGCTCGTAGCTGTTGGCGATCGGATTGGTGATGGCACAGAGGGCCGGGGCATGCTCCAGCAGGCCGCCGAGGAAATGGTGGGCCAGGGGGGACAATCCCGAAGGCCCCTGGGGATCGGGGAAGAGATTGCGGCCTTGGGCGTCCCACAGGGAGGCGTGCAGATGGGCACCATTGCCGGTCAAAGCCGCCAGGGGCTTGGGCCGGAAGCTGGCACGCCAGCCGTGCCGTTCGGCGATCGCCGCCACCATCACCCGGAAGAAGGCATGGCGATCGGCCGTCAGCAGGGCATCGGCAAAGGTCCAGTTGATTTCAAACTGGCCGTTGGCATCCTCATGGTCGGCCTGGTAGGGGCCCCAGCCCAGCAGCTCCATGCCATCCAACAATTCGGCGATCAGGGGGTAATGGCGCATCAGGGCCAGCTGGTCGTAGCAGGGTTTGCTCTGCCGGTCGCGCCCATCGGCGATGGCATCGGCCCCGTCTTCCAGCAGGAAGAACTCCGGTTCGACGCCGGTGCGAAAGTGCAGCCCCAGGGCTTCGGCCCGTTGCAGCTGGCGTTGCAACACCCACCGTGGCGACTGCTCCAGGGCCACCCCCTCCACCTCCAGGTTGGTGGCCACCCAAGCCACCTGGGGCTGCCAGGGCAGCACCATCAAGCTGGCGGGATCGGGGATCGCCAGCACATCCGGATCGGCCGGCGTCATCGCCAACCAGGCGGCGAAACCGGCGAAGCCCGCCCCGTTCTCGGCCAGGTCGGCGGCGGCGGCGAC
>JAPLIF010000138.1 GCA_026389255.1 Cyanobacteriota bacterium | reverse complement strand
CTCTACGGCCTGGTCCAGGAGATCCCCCAGAAGGAGACCACCCCCTTCTATCCCCGCAGCCCCTATGGCGTGGCCAAGCTCTATGCCTACTGGATCACGATCAACTATCGCGAGTCCTATGGCATGTATGCCTGTAACGGCATTCTCTTTAACCACGAAAGTCCCCGTCGCGGCGAGACCTTCGTCACCCGCAAAATCACCCGTGGCCTCTCCCGTATCGATGCCGGCCTCGACCAATGCTTGTTCATGGGCAACATGGATTCCCTACGGGATTGGGGTCACGCCCGTGATTATGTCGAGATGCAGTGGCGCATGCTCCAGAACGACAAACCCGAGGATTTCGTGATTGCCACCGGCCGCCAGGAAACGGTGCGACGATTCATCGAACTCTCGGCTCAGCAGCTGGGCTGGGGCGGCATCCAATGGAGTGGCCAAGGGGTGGAGGAGACGGGAGCTAGGGCCGACACCGGCGCGGTGGTGGTTCGGGTTGATCCCCGCTACTTCCGTCCAGCCGAAGTCGAAACCCTCCTGGGGGATCCCACCAAAGCCCATGCCAAGCTCGGCTGGACCCCCACCACCACCCTTGAGGAACTGGTGGCCGAAATGGTGGCCTCCGATAAGCAGGAGGCCGCCAAGGAGGCCATCCTGCGGCGTGAAGGCTTTGCGGTGGTGGGCTCGATGGAATCACCGCCCAGCGGTTCTTTCCCGGTCAAGTTGGGCTGAGGGCCCGGCGGCGTAATTCCTCGTAGAGATCAAGCACCGGGGCCGCCAGGGCCAGCCGGGCCCCACTGTGGTGACGCAGCTGCGGTTCAAAGGCGTTGAGGGCATGGTCGGCCTGTTGTTGGCTCGCTGCCCCCGGCAACTCCAAGTGCTGCAGAAGCAGCGCCAGACCCCGACGCACCCGGGCGGCATCGGCTTCGAACTCAAGCAGGGGAAAGGGTCGCTGCCGATGCAGCTGCAACAGCCGTTGGTTGTAATGACTCCATAGGGCTACCCCCTGATCAAGACCCATGCCATTCCGTTCCAGCAGCGAACGGGCCACCGCCGCCGGATGGCGGAACACGCCAACGGGCTCAAGGGTCGGCAGGGCCTGGCGCCAGCCCTCAAAACACAACAACAGCCTGGGATCCTTGAAACCCCAGAGCGATCGGTTCCGGCGCGATTCAATGAAAAGATCCCGCACGGCCCGGTGCAGGGGGGGCCACTGCCCCACCTCCGGGGGATCGTGCCAGCTGCCGCCATGGCAGGCCAACAGGTCTTCATGCATCAGCGCCAAGGCGGGCGGTTCATGCACGCCCTGGCCATGGAGGGGATGGGGCTGGTCCAGGACCGAGCCAAGGTCGACCCCTGCGCGCCCCAGACAGCTGATCACCACACTGGTGCCACTGCGGTGCATGCCTAGCACCGCCAGAGTGCGGGAGCCTGGGACTCCTTTCGCCCCTGGGGCGTTCACATCCGGCCGATCAGGGCCCGGGTCGTGCGGCCCAGACCGGCGGTGGTCTGGGGCAACAGGGGGCCCTTCAACATGCCGCCGCCGATGCGCAGGAAAACACCGGCCAGGGCCAGATTCGCCGCCGTGATCACGAGGGCCGTGAGCAGCCAACTCCAGCGGAAGGCCTCATGCAGCCAGAGCACTAAGGCCACCTGACCCAGCAGAGAAGCCATCACCACAAAAGAGATGCCGGCTCCCACAAAGACAGCGCCTCCAATCAGGCGGCGCTTCTCCCGGTCGGCCTCCTGCATGGCGATGCGCACATGCAGGTCCATCACCGACGTCAGCAGGGCGGTGACTTTCGACGCACCCTCACGGACGGTCATGCCGAACGCCGTCCCGAGTTGAGCAGCATGCCGAACAGCAGCCCGACCCCGGCGGCAATGCCGAGCGCCACCAAGGGCTTCTCCCGCATCGGCTTGGTGAGGCGGGGACGCAAAGTGCTGTTGAGATCGTCCAGCAACTGTTCCAGCTGGTCCTCCAGGGGCCTGAGGGTATCGCCGACGTGGCGGGCCTGCTCCCCGGTGATGTGGGCCAGGTCAAGCAGCTGCTCCTTGACCCGGATGCTGGCATCGCCGCTCTGGCGACTGATCTCATCGACCACCTGGTCCAGGCTGCCGCGGCTGGCCTCCAGGGTGTGGCGGGCCACCTCGGGCCACCGGCGCTGGATGGTGGGCAGGATGGCGTCGAAGCGATCGCGGAAGATCGCCTGCAAGGGGGCGCTGGCCGCGGAGACCACCGCTGGAGCCATGGCCGCTGCAGCGGCGGCCGCACCGATGGCGGTGTCGGCGCCGCTGGGGGGGACGGGCTGATCCGTGGGGAACGGGGCGCCGGGACGGGCGCCGAAGCTTGCGGGGGTGCTGTCCATGGCGAAGGCCGGGAGCGGGGTAAGGGCGGATCGTTGTCGCCTTACCCACCACGCTAAGCAGGGGAACCCCGACCGTCAGGGGAGCGAGCCGTACCGACCGGAGTCCCGCCCCCTGGGGCCCTGGTCAATCGGGCCGGCTCCGCTAAATTATTTGTGCCCGGCAGACGGGCCTGTTGGTTCACATCAACCAGGTCGAGCTCACCCACTTCAAGTCCTTCGGTGGATCGCTGGCGATCCCGCTGGATGATGGTTTCACTGTGGTGACCGGCCCCAATGGCTCTGGCAAGAGCAACATCCTTGATGCGGTGCTGTTTTGTCTCGGCCTGGCCAACAGCCGGGGCATGCGCGCCGAACGGCTGCCCGATCTGATCAACAGCACCGTGATGCGGGCGGGCAAGGCCGCCGAGGCCAGCGTTACCGTCCACTTTGAATTGGGCGACTGGCAGCCCGATGAGGCCGAAAAGGGGCTGGATGCCCCCCCGGAGGGACCCTGGATCCAGGCAGGCCAGCACCATTGGAGCGTCACCCGTCGCCTGCGGGTGGCCCCTGGCGGCACCTACACCAGTAGCTACAGCGCCGGTGGGGTGCCCTGCAACCTCCAGCAACTGCAGACCCAGTTGCGTCGCCTACGGGTCGATCCTGACGGCAGCAACGTGGTGATGCAGGGGGATGTGACCCGCATCGTGTCGATGAGCGCCCGAGAGCGTCGCGGCATCATCGATGAACTGGCCGGCGTCGCCCTTTTCGATTCCCGCATTGACCAGAGCCGCAGCAAGCTCGATGAAGTGCAGGAGCGTCAGGAGCGCTGCCGCATCGTCGAGCAGGAGCTGCTCAACTCCCGCCAGAAGCTGGAGCGGGACTGCGCCAAGGCCCGTCTCTATCAAGATCTGCGCCAGCGGCTGCAGCGGGGCCGAGACCAGGAGCAGGTCCTGGCCTGGGAGGAGGCCTCTCGCCAGCGGCAACGGCTGCAGGACCAAGCCACCGTCCTGGTGGAGAAGCAACGGCTTGAGGAGGAAGCCATCCACACCGGCCAGGAGGTCCTGGATCGGACCGCCACCGAACTGGAGGCCCTGCAGGTGGAGGTCAAGGCCCTGGGCGAAGACCAGTTACTGGCGGTGCAATCCGACCTGGCCGGCCTCGAGGCCAGCGGCCGCGAATTGGCACGCCAGGGCGACAAACATCGCCAGGAGGCCGAAGCCCTGCAGGAGCAGCGGCAAACATTGGCCGCCAGGCAGGGGGACCTGCACCGTCAGGGCCAGGAACTGGCCAGGGCCGGCGGCGATGACGCCCTTGCCGTTGCCGAGCAGGCCTGCCGGGACGCCGAGGGCGCCGTCGAACTGTCCCGGCGGCGGCTGGGGGAAGTGGCCGGCCGCTCCGGCAGCTGGATGGACGAGCAACGGCGCCGCAGTGAGGAGCGCCGCTCCTTAAGGGAGCGCCTCGCCCCCTTGGAAGCAGAACGGCAGCAGCGGCAGGAACGCTGCCGCCAGGCCGCCGAACGGCTGGCGGAGCTGGAGGCCGAACGGCAGGCCGAGGGCAGTGGCCACGAGGAGATGGAAGGACGGCTGGCGGCCCAGGACCAGGAAGCCCTGGCCCTGCAGGAGGAACTGGAACGGGAGCAAACCGCCCTGCAGGAGCTGGTGGAAGGCTTCGCCTTGCAACAGCGCACCCGCCAACGGCTGGAGCAGGAGCAGACCGGACTGGAACGGGAGATCGCCAGGCTGGACAGCCGCCGCGAAACCCTGCAGGAAAGCCGGGGCACCGGCGCCTTGCGGGTGCTGCTGGAATCGGGACTGGAGGGGATCCATGGGCCGGTGGCCCAATTAGGCGAGGTGCAGGAACGGCACCGCATCGCCCTGGAGGTGGCCGCAGGGGGCATCCGTGGCGGCGGCGGCGGCGGAGCCGGGGGGGCGGCCCTGCAGCGCGGTGCGGCACCTGGGGGCGCCCCTGCCACCCAGGGGGGCGGCCTGGTCGGGCGCGCGGTGGAGCTGGTGCGCCATGAACCCGTCTACGACGAGGTTTTCCGCTACGTCTTTGGCGAAACCTTGGTGTTCGCCACCCTGGAGCAGGCGCGCCGCGAACTGGGTCGCTGCCGGGCCGTAACCCTGGAGGGGGAGCTGCTTGAAAAGAGCGGCGCCATGACCGGCGGCAGCCTCCAGGTTCGCTCCGGCCAACTGGGTTTCGGCAGCAGTCAGGAGGGGGATGAGGCCGAACCCCTGCGGCGCCGGTTGCTGGAACTGGGCGAAAGCCTGCTGGCCTGCCGCCGTCGGGAGGCCGACCTCGGCCGGCAACTGGAAGAACGGCGGCCCGCCCTGCAGGGGCGCCAGCAGCGCCGGGCGGCCCTGGAGGCCGAACGGGGCGCAGCCCGCCGGGCCCTGGAACCCTTGCTGCAGCGCGGCCGCCAACTGCAGGAACGGCACCAGTCCCTGCTGGCCAGCCACCAGGAGGACAACCAAAGGCTGGAGGAGCTTGGGGCGGACCTGCTGCCGCTGCAGGCGGCACTCCAGGCCCTGGAGGCGGCCGAGGCCAGCGCCAGCGGCAACGCCGATGGCGGTCACTGGCAGGCCCTGCAGCAGGACCTGGAATCCGCCGACCACAACCTCAGCGAGGCCCGTCAACGCCGCGATGTGTTGGTGGCGGAACGGCGTGAGCGGGCCCTAGCCGCCGAGCGCCTATCCAGCCAACTGGAGGCCGTGGGCCAGGAGGAGCAACGGCTGGGGGCCGCGATCACGGTGCTGATGGCGGAACGGCAGGCCTGGCGCGAGCGCCAGCAGGCCGAGCAAGAACGGCGGGCCAGCCTGGAGGCCCGCCAGAGCGAATTGACCACCCGCTTCGGCGAACGGCGCCGGGCCCGGGATATTGCCGAAGCCCAGCTGGGCGCCG
>JAPLIF010000178.1 GCA_026389255.1 Cyanobacteriota bacterium | reverse complement strand
TATTCTCGTCTTTGCCAACAACATTCGCACCGTTGATGGCGGCTCCCATATTGAAGGCCTAAAGACGGTCCTGACCCGCTCGCTGAATGCCTTTGCCAAGAAGCGGGGCAAGCGTAAAGACAGTGATACGAATCTGGCGGGTGAGAATATTCGTGAGGGCCTCACCGCAGTCCTTTCGGTCAAGGTGCCCGATCCAGAGTTTGAAGGCCAGACCAAGACCAAGCTCGGCAATACGGAAGTGCGTGGCATCGTCGATACGTTGGTGGGCGAGGCCTTGGGTGTGTACCTGGAGTTCAATCCCGGTGTCATTGATCTGATTCTTGAGAAGGCCATCCAGGCGTTTAACGCCGCTGAAGCCGCCCGCCGTGCCCGCGAGCTGGTGCGACGCAAGTCGGTGCTGGAAAGTTCAACCCTGCCGGGTAAGTTGGCGGATTGCAGTTCCAGGGATCCGAGCGGGTCTGAAATTTATATCGTCGAAGGGGACTCCGCCGGCGGCTCCGCCAAGCAGGGCCGTGATCGTCGTTTTCAAGCGATCTTGCCCCTACGGGGCAAGATCCTTAATATCGAGAAGACCGATGATTCCAAAATATATAAGAATACCGAAATTCAGGCCTTAATCACGGCCCTAGGACTAGGAATCAAGGGGGAGGAATTTGACGAAAAAAATCTACGTTACCATCGCATTGTTATCATGACGGATGCCGACGTAGATGGCGCCCACATCCGTACTTTGCTGTTGACATTTTTCTATCGCTATCAAAAATCTCTGGTGGAAGGCGGTTATATCTATATCGCCTGCCCTCCCCTTTACAAGGTGGAGCGGGGCAAAAATCATGCTTATTGCTATAACGAAGCCGACCTCAAGAAAATGCTCGACGGTTTCAGTGAGAAGGCTAATTACACCATTCAGCGATTTAAAGGTCTTGGCGAAATGATGCCCAAGCAACTCTGGGAAACCACCATGGATCCCGGAACGCGAACGATGAAGCGGGTTGAAATCCAAGATGCGGCCGAGGCCGATCGCATCTTCACCATTCTGATGGGCGACAAGGTGGCGCCCCGTCGGGAATTTATCGAAGCCCATAGTGCCGACCTGGATTTCGCCCAGCTCGATATCTGAGGTCGGCCCTGATGCAGTCCGCTGCAGTTTCCCTTCCCAACCAGGCCCTTTCTATTTTGCGACCTTTATCGGCTTGGCAGTGGGCGGCCCTGCTGGGTTTTGCCTTGCTGGCACCCGCCGGACTTCCCGCCGGTGGTGCCCAAGTTCGCGGCCTTGAGGTGCGTCGCCGAGTCGGTACCGACGAACCCCTGGTCAACCCCAATGGCGTGGCCTTGCTCTGTGCCCCCCAACAGGAGGCACCTGTGCTTGTGACGCTCGAGGCAGGCTTGCCCCTGACCCTGTTACGTGCCTGGCGGGCCCCCAATGGTCAACGATGGTTGCGGGTGGTGGCCCGGGGCCCGGGAGACCGGGCCAGGCGCGGTTGGCTGCAGAGTTGACCCGAACCCTCAGGCGCCGAGGGCGGCTTCGATGGCGCCCACCAACTCCTGGTCCTGGGGCTTGACTGCACTTTTGAATCGGCTGATCACCGTGCCATCACGGCCTATCAGGAACTTCTCGAAGTTCCAGGCCACATCACCGGCCGGCTCCACCTGGTTCAGGGTGTCGTAAGGGGCCGTGGTGGCTCCCTTGGCGTGGACCTTGGCGTAGAGCGGAAAGGTGACCCCATAATTGGTGCTGCAGAAGGTTTTGATTTCCTCTAGTTCCCCGGGTTCTTGACCACCGAAGTCGTTGCAGGGGAAAGCCAGCACACTGAAGCCGCGGTCGCCGTAGGCCTCCTGCAGTTTTTGCAGGCCTTCGTACTGGGCGGTGAAACCGCAACGACTGGCCACATTGACGACCAAGAGCACCTGGCCCAGGTCACCCAAGCGCTGGGGTGCGCCACTGGCAGTGGTCACCACCACATCGGCAACGTTCATGCTCATGGCAGCTTTGGTTGGCAGAGAGAGGGAATCTAGGGGGCTTCCCCGCCCCATACACTGCCTTAGCGGGGACCCGGGTCGTTGATGGAAGGTTCCGCTGTGGCCGAGGTGGTGGCGCGCCAGCTGGAAAGCCTTCTCCAGGCGGGCAACTATGACGGCGCCAAATTGCTGCTGGAGCCGGTTCAGCCGGTGGATGCGGCAGAGGCGATTGGCCTCCTGCCCCAGACCCGTCAGGCGCTGGCCTTCCGTTTGCTTCCCAAGGATGAGGCGATTGAGGTTTACGAATACCTCGATCCCGATGTGCAGCAGAGCCTTGTCGAGCGCCTGCGCTCCGGCGAGGTGTTGGAACTGGTGGAGGAGATGTCCCCGGACGATCGTGTGCGGCTCTTCGATGAGCTGCCCGCCAAGGTGGTTCGCGACCTACTCACCCGGCTGAGCCCCGCCGAGCGCCGTGTCACGGCCGAGATGTTGGGCTATGGATCCGGTACGGCGGGTCGGTTGATGACCAATGAGTTCATTGACCTCAAGGAATTCCATAGTGCGGCCCAGGCCCTTGACATCGTGCGGCGCAGGGCCAGGGATACGGAAACCGTCTACAGCCTTTACATCACCGATGCGTCGCGCCATCTCACCGGCATCCTGTCCCTTCGTGATCTCGTGACGGCCGATCCGGAGGATCGCCTGGGGGATGTCATGGCCCGAGGAGTGGTCAGCGTCGCCACTGAGGCCGATCAGGAGGAGGTGGCTCGGGTGATTCAGCGCTACGACTTTCTGGCGGTGCCTGTGGTCGATCGGGAACAGCGTTTGGTGGGCATCGTCACCGTGGATGACGTCATCGATGTCATTCAGCAGGAGGCCACCCGTGACCTCTATGCCGCTGGTGCCGTTCAGGCGGGCGATGACGATGACTATTTTCGCAGCAGCCTCTTCACCATTGCCCGCCGTCGGGTGGTGTGGTTGTTGGTGTTATTGGTCGCCAATACCGGCACTTCGGCGGTGATCGCTTCCGAGCAGGAGGTGCTCAAGCAGGTGGTGCTGCTGGCTGCCTTCATCCCCCTATTGATCGGCACAGGGGGCAATGTGGGGGCCCAGAGTTCCACCGTCGTGATTCGGGGTCTCAGCACCCAACGGCTGCAGAGCCTGGGCGCTTGGCGCACCGTGGGGCGGGAGACACTGGCCGGGGCCCTGCTGGGGGTGTTGATGGCCCTGGTGGTTGTGCCCTGGGCCTGGAAGATGGGCGGCAGTGTGCTGGTGGCCTCGGCGGCCGGGCTGAGCCTGGTGGCTATTACCACCCTGGCGGCCACCGCTGGTGCCGCCCTGCCCCTGCTTTTTTCCCGCCTGGGACTGGATCCTGCCCTGATGTCGGCACCCTTCATCACCACGGCCACTGACGTGGCAGGGGTTTTTATCTACCTGCGCACCGCCTCCTGGCTTTTGTCTCGCTTTGGCACCGGATGAGGGGAGGGCTGCCAATCGACCGGACTATGAGAGAAATTCACACTTCTTTAGGTTAGGCTTCACACACCGTTAGGCAAAGGCTTGTGATCCTTGCGCTCCCCCTCGATCTGCCAAACGCTCCCCTGCCGGAGGATCCACCGGCGCCATCGGCCCGTCAACGCATCCTTGCCCCCCTCGATGGGGATCTCGTGCGCTCGTACCTGCGCG
>JAPLIF010000195.1 GCA_026389255.1 Cyanobacteriota bacterium | reverse complement strand
CTGGACCTGTCAGCTCTGCGGACAGGTCCACTTCTCCATGGGTGCCATCGTTAAACTGAAGGGAAAGAGAATGCCCAGAAATGACTTTTGCTGATGTGATGTGAAGCATGATGGCCTCTAGAAAAAGAATTACTCAAGTGGTGCAATTGGTGATAGGGGTTCGTGTCGTCGTGCACGATCCCAATCCAGCATCAACTCCTCGCGATGCTGCTGATACCACTCCAAGACGTGAGAGAGCGCTCTTCTTGGGAATTGGCCAGTGACAACGCCATCAGCAATGCTGACGGTGATTTCATAATCTCCATAGATGGCATGAAAATGGGGTGGATCATGGTCGCGATACAGGATGGCGATGGCAATCCCAAGGAAACGACTGATGACTGGCATATTTGAAGGATAGCATCAATGAATCGGGACTCCACCTGCAGATCGGCGGACAGCCGCTCCATCACCGACATGCCCCTGCCCAGGGCCAGCTGCTTCTCCACGATTCCGCAGCCCTTGTCCCAGTAGAGCAGGATCAGTTCGCGATTTGCCGAGCGTGCTGTGGAGATCCGGGCGAATTGGATGAGGGACTTTAGGGTATGGAGCTAAGTGGTGTAATCGGGGGAGTATAGGGGTGTGTCGGACATCATTCGCATCGCTTTAAACGGCTCTTGGGTTTAGCGCTGGGCACAGCACGGCTCTTTCGTCCATACCCAGGGCAATTCTTTCAGTTTTGTTGCCATCAATCAGGCTCAAGACCCGCTCACGCTTCTCCTCGTGTTCGAAGAACTTGCTCCGGTTGTGGAGGTGCTCCACAAACTCCCGATAGCCATGGTTGTCGGCATGAACATGGCGCAACTGTCCGAGCAGGACGCCTTCAGCTTCGGCATAACGGGGTTGCATTCTCGGATTTTGCCATCGAACAGATCGTCGAGAAACAGCGATCGGTTCATGTCGCGGTCTCTGATCGGAACGTCTTGATCAAAGCCACGTCGCTGCTCGGCTTCCTCCTGGGACACAACCGTCCAACCAATGGCCTCGGCGTATGCGACGATCTGGGCTTGGACAGTCATGTGCGCCATTTCATTCCGGAGGTTTCGCAGTTTGTCGTACAATTCGGGATACATACCCTGGCCGTTGCGGCTCGGCCCGTTTGGCCGCTGCACCGGCTCGGCCCCCACCAGCGACACGGTGTCGCTGCGGCCCCGGCCGCGCACCACGATCTTGCGGGCCGCCAGCTCGGCCTTCACCGCCTCGTATTGATCCTCCGGCCAGCCCAGGGCCTCGCGCAGTTGGGCATTGGGCGCTGGGCTGCCGGCCGTCTCCAGGGCCTCGAGGAAGTCATCGAGCTGTTCCTTTTGGACAAAGCATCTACGTGCAAATTTCGGCTGCTACGAGCTCGCGCTGAAAGGTGTTCTTGCCCGGGAGAAAACCCCGCTGGGCCGCTGGAGATTGGGTGGGCACCAATTCGATGCGCCCCGGCAAGGCGATCACCTGCAGGGTCTGCCAGGGGCTGAGGCCGAACTGCTCGCGGACCCGCTTGGGAATCACAACCTGGAACTTGGGGGAGACGGTCGTGATATCCATGGCAAACACGTCATACGTAATGCCGATCTATTTTAATCTGTCTTGCGGCCAACCGCCCCGGGCCCTCCGTGCGAACCGCCGATGGGTACCACTATCGTCATCGCCACCGTCATCACCACCGCCTGCATCGAGAGGCTGCAAACTCGCTCGGCGCCGAAAACCTTTCAGACCATGACCAACCCGCGAGTGCTGGCCACCGGTCGCATAATGCCCGCAGCAGACCCCATGACCCCATGAACCAGCAGCGCCACCAGCCTTCGCTGCTGAACCGCATCGCCCGGGTGTTGCTGTGCCTGGTGTTTATCCATGCCGTGATCGGCAAGTTGATGGGTTTTACCGGCGTGGCCGGCGCCATTGCCTCCAAGGGATTACCGCTGGCCCCCGTGCTGCTGGTGGCGGCCATGGCCCTGATGGCGGTGGGTTCGGCCCTGGTGATAACTGGCTGGAGAGCCCGTCTAGGGGCAGTGCTGTTGCTGCTGTTCCTAGTGCCCACCACCCTGCTGTTTCATGGCGATGTGGGGGACAAGATGGAGCGGATACAGCTGTTCAAGAACCTGGCAATCATGGGCGGCCTGCTGCTAGTGGCCGATCAAGAGAGCAGAGGCTGAGTCAAAGTGTCTGAGGTCACTGACCCATCGCGGCCGCAGCGCATCAACGGTCTGGGGGGATGGGCTGGGTCCAGCGCCGGTAGAGCCAGACTCCGCCGCCGCCCCAGAGCAGGCTCCAGAGGCTGAAGGTGGCGGCGGTGCCGAGCTGGCCGCCCTCCAGGGAATAGACGCCGGCATTGATCAGGCCGGCATCAATCAAGGAGCCGCCGATTCCCTTGCCGGGGGCTAGTGCAGGAACCCAGTAGAGGGTCACAAAGGGGAGGGAGCGCGAACGCCGCCGTAACTAGGGTTCGTCGCGATCAACCGAGGCCGATTTGGTGCAGAATGCCTTGGCCGGTGAGGAGCTCAGTGCCGAGGCCGATCACGAAGCCCAGCATGGCTAGGCGGCCATTCCAGGTCTCGGCGAATGCGACAAAACCGAAGCGGGAAGTGGAATCAGTCATGGGTGGTTCAGTTCGATGGAACAACTGTAACAGCATGTGAAGCGAGTGGGGCATGGCGGGTTCCCGCATGCTTATCCAGCTCCGTCGGCACCTCCATTCACACGGAGGCAGACAGCCTGGAGGCGCTGCACCGCGAGATCCGGGATGCCGTGCACTGTCACTTTGAGGAGGGCGAGGCCCCGCCCCTGATCCGGCTGCATCATGGGCGGCAGGAGCCGTGAGGGTGGGGTGAATGACTGGGGCGGGGAACCTTGAGTCAGTGGCGATCCGCCATACCTCAACGGGGTGGTGCGGGCCAGCGTGAAGCGGCGGGTGCCCGTGGTGATGACACCGGCGGAGGTCCAGACGGTGCTGGTACAGCTCGACGGCACACCAGCCATCGTCTGTCGACTGATCACGCCGCTGCGCAGCCATCTGGAGGAAGTGCGGGGCCTGCATGCCAGCGATCTGGCGGCGGGATTGGGGAAGGCCGTGGGCAACAGGGGCGCCACCACCTCGATGGCTCAATCGTTCTAAAAGAGGTTCGCCGGGCCGTGGTGGCCTCTGGGATGGCAAAGCCGGCGAGCTGCCACACCTTCCGACACTCGTAGTGGCTCCGCCACGCTGGCCTATGGCCAGGTAGGGCCACCCACCTGCTGGAGCGTGGGGCAGACATCCGCACCATCCAGGAATTGCTCGGCCACAGTGACGTGCGCACCACAATGATTTACACCCATGTGCTGAACCGGGGCCCACTCGGCATACGGAGCCCCGCCGATCTGCTCTGAGCAGCCAGGGGCACCTTTAAGCATGCATCTCGGTTCCGGAGGTGCACGCCAAAGCGACAGCCCATGGGGCCAGGAAGGGCTGCAAAGCAATGGGTCTGGACTGAAGGTCCTCAGCGGCGCCGATCCATAGGCGGCGATGTCAAACCTTGATCATTTGCCAGGGAGGCAGGGACAGCAGCTGCCATTGATGGAGAACCGTTCACGGCCCCAGGATCGACGTGCATCTCGGTTCCGTTATGCACCCGGCCACAGGCAGGACATTGAGGTTGAATCCCCTTGTGAACAGGGGTTCCCGAAATACCATGGCGGAAATGGGGTTGCATAGGCGGCGTTCTCAACACCCGCTTGAGTGGATCACGGAACGGCCTATTTAGTAGTTGGGCAGCTTCCGAGCCAACTAGTTTCCTGCCGACGGGTCCCGTCCATACAAGCCGATTTGGCCTTGCTACAATTTCGAAAATGATGCTTTGCAATGAGCTACAAGCTTGACAATGAATCAAGAAGTAGATTAGAAGACCTCTCTGATCTTCGAGATTACGTCTCAGCCATCCGCGCTCAAGTCCATGCAAGTGAGGACGGGCAGGACGAGATCCAAGTGTTGATTAGCCTCTTGTCCTCATTCCCTATTGCAGATCCAAGCGCAGAAACGGGAAAGCTATTAAATAGCATTGCAACTGCTATGCGACAGAGGGCCAATGATCTTCCGGTTTCAACAGTGATCTCGTTTTCGAAGGAAGGTGAAGAGTGAGTCTCGCATCTGATCTTCTTGATCAAGCCAGCACACTGGCCACCTTGGATCCGATGAGGCCAAAGCAAGCGTCGCTTAGACGCGCTATCTCCGCGGCATATTATTCAGTCAAGGAAGCGGCCAATAAGGTCATGGCTCAATCGCAGAGCTCACCTCCATGGCCTGGTCCATTATTCACGGTACCTTTCGAGGCTGAGCTCATCAGCGTGTGCAACGCCTTTGTTGACCTCCAATCACTTCGACACAAAGCTGATTACAACACTGCATTGTCGTTTAAACGGGCTGAGGTTGTAGCTGCTGTTAGTCGTGCACAGGCAGCTCATCAAGACTGGGCAGTGGCAAGGGCGTCTAACAATGCGTCAGTCTTTCTGCTTCTATCCGCCAAGCTCCTGCCAGATAGATAGCAGGTGCAGCCTTCTTTCCATCGTCTAGTGGAAGTGTCCAACAACCAGATGCAGAAGACGGGAACGGAGGCTGATTGCAATTCTGTTGCGCTCTACCCGCTTCTGATCTGGAGCGTTCAAAAGTGAAACAGCCTTGGTGTGAGGATTCCTTGCGGATTGGCTTAAGAGCTGGAATTGGTCCTGAGGCCCTCGCTGCCTACTTGGGACCAGAAGCAGTACCCTTAAACGTACGGGTATGTTTTGCAGCGCCATGTCCACGGTCTCCGCCACAGAAATTCGCAAGCGGGGCAATGCCGTGTTGCTCTCGGAAGACGACTGGCGCGCCATCCAGGAGACCCTGAACCTGGTCTCGATCCCTGGCATGCGCGAATCGATCCTCGCAGGCATGGCCACCGATGTCTCTGAGCTGAGCAACGAATCGGGCTGGTGAGCTGCGCGGGGCCTGTTCACGCCGCATCAACATCCGGTACGGCTCGTGTACCAGGTGCTGGCGGAGTAGCTCCCAGCAACAAGAGGCATCTGCCACTGGCCTCGGATTGCCGGCGTAGTTAATCCAGCTCAGGGGGCTTGGAGTCGGCAATAGGGCATGGGATTCAGCGCTGATCGGCCTGTCGCTAAACAGCCGATATCCAGCGGCTCGTAGCTTGATTTTGTAGCGATGACTGGAGCCCCTCAGCTTGCTGGCGGGAATCCGCGGTTCGATCAGCCGTTCAGCAAGCTTGTTCTTGAACTGCTCCCGGATTCCGGCCGTGAGCTGCTGCCATTCCCGCAGGGACTCGGGATGAAAGGCGAGCTCAAAGGGCATCGAGGCTGACCCGCACCAGCTCCTGGCCATCGGCCAATCGGGCATCGGCAAGGCGACCGAGCACCAGATCATCCACCAAATCCATCAGCTCCTCGTAAGCCCTTGCTGGGACGCAATAAAAGGCTGGCTCGTTGCGGTTGAGCACTGCGACGGCCATCCCCTCTCCTGCCGCCACAGTGGCCATGGGGTTCTTCTTGTGTTCCGAGATGCTTACGGCGGTTTCGGTCAGCACGCGGTGCGCCATCAGCGGCCCAGACCAGAGGGAGACCCCATTCTAGGTCGGTAAATAGGTTGCGGAGCAGGTCTGGTCCTATCCATTTCGGCCAGCACCAAAAACCCCTATCAAAAAAACAAGCCGGCGGCGGGAATCGTACCCGCATCATCAGCTTGGAAGGCTGAGCCATAAATCGCCCAATCTTATTGCCGCCGCTGACTTCTCACCAAGGAAAAAGCAGCATGTGAGATGTTTGGTGAGACGTTTTCCCGTCTAATCCCTTATCAGCACTAGACAGGAGCATCAGACGAGCGAACCAATGGAAGACCCTGAGACAGCAATTGGGACCGGCGAAACAGCCGCTTATGTGCCCGCCAGGGCCAGTACCAGGCTGGCCTTGTTCAAAGGAAAGCCCTTTCCCTTGAATAAGATCAGAGCTTATTCAAGGTTCGCCCCAGGGGGGATCCATGCGGCGCGACGCCACCGGGCGCTTCGAGATCACCAGCACCGCCGGGGAAGCTGTGCGGGCCTTCGTGCCGGCGCCGCTGCCTCCCCAGCCGCCTGTGGTGCTGGAAGGACCCTTGCAGGCGCTGCACGAGCAGGCCCTTCTGGCCTGCGGTCGCCTGGATGGGGTCTCATCCCTGCTCCCCGATCCCGAGTTGTTTCTCTACGCCTACGTGCGGCGGGAAGCCTTGCTTTCCTCCCAAATCGAAGGCACCCAGTCATCCCTCTCCGATCTACTGCTGTTTGAACTGAAGGAAGCACCCGGCGTTCCCTTCGATGACGTGGTGGAGGTCTCCAGTTACGTGGCCGCCCTGGAGCACGGCCTGACCAGGCTTGGGGAAGGATTCCCACTGTCTTCACGCCTGCTGCGGGAAATCCACGCCCGGCTGCTGGCCCGGGGTCGCGGCGCCGATCGACTGCCTGGCGAGTTCCGGCGCAGCCAGAACTGGATTGGCGGCACCCGGCCGGGCAACGCCAGTTTCGTGCCTCCGCCACCGGGGCTAGTGGAGGACTGCATGGCCGCGATGGAGCAGTTCATTCACGGCGGGCCCCAGGGCGAGCACACCCTGCCGGTGCTGGTGCGCGCCGCCCTGACCCACGTGCAGTTCGAAACGATCCACCCGTTCCTCGACGGCAACGGCCGCCTCGGCCGGCTGCTGATCGTGCTCATGCTGGTTGATGCAGGCGTGCTGGGGCAACCGCTGCTCTACCTGAGCCTGTTCTTCAAGCAGCACCGCAGTCGTTATTACGAGCTGCTGGACGGCGTGCGGCAGAACGGGGACTGGGAAGCCTGGATCGCTTTTTTTCTTGAGGGGGTCGAAAGCACGGCATCAGGCGCCGTGGCGACGGCCGAGCGGTTGCTGGAGCTGTTCCACGCCGATGGGGCACGGCTGGTGGGGCTCGGCCGCTCCAGGGCGAGTGTGCAGCAGTGCTACTTGGCTTTGCGCCGGCGACCGCTCACCAGCATCAATCAGCTCAAACAGCTGGGTGATCTGAGTTTTCCAACTGCTAGCAAGGCGATCGAAACCCTGGTGGGCCTCGGCATCGCCCGTGAAATCACTGGAGGGCGTCGCAATCGGCTGTTCGCCTATGACGACTACCTCGCGATCCTCGGTGAGGGCACTGAACCGCTCTGATCACCATGCCCAAGCCCCGATCTGAAGGGCGGAGATCAGGCTGTGGGCGATCGTCCAAGCCAATTTGGCTTCTATCTGGCGGGCAAGCGCTTCCGCGAAAGCCCGTGACAGCAAGGGCTTTCAGCAGAAAACCCCTATCAAAAAAACAAGCGGGCGGCGGGAATCGAACCCGCATCATCAGCTTGGAAGGCTGAGGTTTTACCACTAAACTACGCCCGCAGCAGTTCGTTTGTATCACCCGGTTAGGCCGATGGCCCCAACCACTGGGATCGAACGAACATCTGCGCCATTATGGCCTGCCCAGGCCCCTCAGCCTTGTCCGTTCCGCCCAGCCCTGCCACCCAGTCCCTGGAGCCACCTTCCGGGAACCCCCAAGAGCCCATAGAAGGTCTGGCTACCTGGCTGGAGGACGGCTCCAAGGACGCCAGTGAGCTGGCACCCTCCCGCCAGCGCCGCCTATTGCTGTCCTATGGCCTGGGGGATGCCGGCACCGGCATGGCGGCCTCACTGATCGGCTTTTATCTGTTCATCTTCTATACCGCCGCCGCGGGCCTGCCCGCCTGGATGGCCGGTCTGGTGCTGATGCTGGCCCGCCTCTGGGATGCCGTTAACGATCCACTGGTGGGCTGGCTCAGCGACCGCACCCGCAGCCGCTGGGGCCCCCGCTTGCCTTGGATTGTGTGCAGCGCGGTGCCCTTGGGCCTGGCCATGGCCGCCATGTGGTGGCTGCCGCCCGGCAATGCCTGGGTGAAGGTGGTGGTGTTCGTGCTGATCTCAATCGTCGCCAACAGCCTCTACACCTGCGTCAACCTGCCCTACTCGGCCCTGGCCGCCGAGCTCACCACCAACACCGAGCTGCGCACCCGCCTCAACACCTCCCGTTTCACCGGCTCGATCATCGCCAGCCTGGTGGGCATCGTGCTCGGCGGTCTGCTGCTCAAGGATCACCACAACGCCGCCAGCTTTCTGCGGGTCGGCATGATCTCCGGCGTCCTGATCACCCTCTCCACCCTGGCCTGCGGCTGGGGCATCGCCCCGGTAGCGATGCGCTGCCAGCAGCCCTCCCCCTCCCCTGGCGCCACCCGCCGCCTGTTGCGTCAGGTGGGCAACAACCGCCGCTTTGTGATGGTGCTGGGCCTCTACCTGCTGCTCTGGTGCGCGTTGCAATTGATGCAGACCGCAGCGCTGATCTTCCTGCCGGTGGTGATGCGGGTGCCGGAGGACTGGAGCAACTGGATCCTGCTGCCCTTCCAGCTCAGCACCCTGGTGGGACTGCAACTGTGGAACCTGGTGTCCCAGCGCGCTGGACGCCTCGCGGCCCTCCATTGGGGATCCGCCCTCTGGATTGGCGGCTGCCTGTTGGCCATGGTGCTGGTGCCCCTGGATTCGGCCCTGGGCGCCCCCACCGCCCCCGCCAATCTGCTGCGCCTGGCGGCCTTGGTCGTCGCGATTCTGGTGGTCGGGCTGGGGGCCTCCACCGCCTATCTGATTCCCTGGTCCCTGTTGCCGGATGCCATCGACGCCGATGCCGAAAAACCCGCCGGGCTTTACAGCGCCTGGATGGTGTTCGCCCAGAAGATCTGCATCAGCGTGGCCCTGTTTCTGTTTGGCAATCTCATGAGCCTGACGGGCTACGCCGCCTCCAGGGGCATCCTCCAGCCCGCCAGTGCCCTCACCGCCATCCGCCTGTGCATGGGCCTGATCCCCGCGGTGTTGGTGGTGCTGGCCCTGGTGGTGATGCGCCGCTGGCCGAGCCAGCCTTCCGGCGCCCTCCCCGCCGCTTGATGAAAACGCCGCGTTGGTTGGAGCGTCTTGGCACCAGCCTGATGATCGGCGGCCAGGCGGTCAGCGCCATCGCCCGGGGCCGCATCGGCATCCAGGATCTGCTGCAGGAGTTGTTTGAGGCGGGCCCCGGCAGCCTGCTGATCATCGTGATCACGGGCCTGGCCGCCGGCACCGTCTTCAACATCCAGGTGGCGGCCGAACTCTCCCGCCGCGGCGCCAGCCTCGCCGTTGGCGGCCTGTTGGCCCTGGGCCTGGCCAGGGAGATCGCCCCTCTCCTCACCGCCACTTTGCTCACGGGCAAGGTGGCCACCGCCTACGCCGCCCAGCTCGGCACCATGAAGGTGACCGAACAGATCGATGCCATCACCATGCTGCGCACCGATCCGGTGCAATACCTGGTGGTGCCGCGTCTGTTGGCGATGGTGGTGATGGCGCCGGTGCAATGCCTGCTGTTTTTCTGGATGGCGATCTGGTCGGGGCAGATCAGCAGCACCATGATTTACAGCATTCCGCCCAATGTCTTCTGGAATTCAGTGCGCCTTTGGCTGAAACCGGAGGACCTGCCCTCCATGTTGTTCAAGGCCCTGATTTTCGGCTTGTTGATTGCCATCCTGTCCTGCGGCTGGGGGCTCACCACCCGCGGCGGCCCCAAGGAGGTGGGCACCAGCACCACCGGGGCCGTGGTGATGATTCTGGTGTCGGTGGCCCTGGTGGATGTGGTGCTCACCAAGCTGTTGTTCGCCTGAGTGGGGGTGGGCCGTTCCCGCTTCGCCCCTTAGGTTGTGCCCGGTTGCGCCACCCAGGACCGCCCATGACTGCCGCCACCCCGTCCCCCCCCGATCCCGCCAGCCCTTCCCCCCCGGCTCCGGGCGCCGATGCTGCCGCCCAGGAGGTGGTACTGGCCCCCCGCTTTTGGGTGCCGCTGGCGGTGATCCTGCTGGGGGACCTCTGCCTGTTCTTCATTCCCATCTGGGATCCGGCCCGTTGGGTGGCCGTGGCCCTGGCCCTTTTTGGTGGTTTCCTGCTGATCCAGGCCGGCCTGCTGCGCCTGGTCTTCACCCAGGACGCCCTGGTGGTGCGCCGCGGCGGTCAGGAGATTCGCCGCTTTCCCTACGACGCCTGGCTCGCCTGGCGGGTGTTTTTCCCGCCCCTGCCGGCCCTGTTCTATTTCCGCGAACAGAACAGTCCCCACCTGCTGCCGATGTTGTTTGAGGCCACCGCCCTGCGCCAGCAACTCGAGCGCCACGTCCGCCTGCCGGCCGCCGTTTCCCCCAACCCATGAGCACCACCACCGATGCCGCCTCAGGCCCCGTCGGGGCGGCCCCCAGCCCTGTTGAGGGCCCCCCTGGCGTCGACCCCCCCGTGGGCGAACCCCAAAGGGGCAAACCCCAGCTCCCGGACGCCAGCCCGGACGCCTGGCAGACCCTTGCCCTGACGGAACTGGGCCAGCGCCGCGCCGAGCTGCTGGCCGAAATCACCACCCTGGAGGAGCGGCGGCGCCAGATCGAGCAGGAGCTGGCCTCCAGCTTTGCCGGCCAGGCCGATGCCGTCGCCCGCCGTCTCAAGGGCTTCCAGGACTATCTGGTGGGGGCCCTCCAGGATCTGGCGGCTTCTGCTGAACAGATTGAACTGGTGGCCCAACCCCTTCTGGTGCAACCTTCTCCCCTCGACCAAGTGCCGGCGATCGAGGTGCCGCCACCGCCGGCTGTGTGGCTGTTCAGCCAGGACGAAGATCTGATCCGCGAGCGCCTGGAGGGCTTCAGCGGCCAGCCCGATTTCCAGGCCGAACCCTGGCAGTTGCGCCGCACCCTGGAAACCTCCGGAGCCCAGTTGCTGGAGCAATGGTTCATCGACCAGGGGGGGCGCGGCGCCCAGCCCAGCAGTGGCAGCCGCCTGCGCAATGGCGTGGTGACCGCCGCTGCCATCGCCATCCTGGGGGAGCTCTACGGCGACCGCTTCCAGACCCTGGTGCTGGCCAGCCAACCGGAGCGCCTGGGCGAATGGCGCCGCGCCTTGCAGGATTGCCTGGGGCTGGCGCGAGAGGATTTCGGCCCCAGCAGCGGCATCGTCCTGTTCGAACGGGCCGATGCCCTGGTTGAGCGGGCCGACCGGCTGGAGGAGCGGGGCGAACTGCCCTTCATCGTCGTTGATGCCTGCGAGCCGGCCGTGGAGACACCGATCCTGCAGTTCCCGCTGTGGCTGGCCTTTGTGGCGGGCCCCGGCGAACGCCTGGAGGCCCAGGACTATGCCTGAATCCCCATAATTTCCCGCCCTCTGCCTGCCGCCCCCACGCTCCTGCCTGCCGCCCCCCACTCATCACCCTTCCCATGCCCTGGCTTCTGATCGCTGCCCTTGGGGCCGGCTACCTGCTGGGATCGATTCCCACCGGTTGGCTGGCCGGCCACTGGCTGGCGGGCCTCGATATCCGCACCCAGGGCTCCGGGTCCACCGGCGCCACCAACGTGCTCAGGGTGCTGGGCAAAGGGCCCGCCCTGGCGGTGTTTCTGGTGGATGTGCTCAAGGGAACGGCCGCCGTGCTCCTGGCCCGCTACCTGCTGGAGAGGGGCCTGGGGGCAACGTTGGATTCGGGGCTGGTGGATTGGGGGGTGGTGGTGGCGGGGCTGGCGGCCCTGGAGGGCCACATCTGGCCGATCTGGCTGGGGGGCAAGGGGGGCAAGGCGGTGGCCACGGGGCTGGGCGTCTTGCTGGGGCTGGCCTGGCCCGTGGGACTGGCCAGCTTCGGGGTGTTCCTCGCCGTGCTCAGCCTCAGCCGCATCGTGTCCCTCTCCAGTGTGGTGGCAGCCCTGGGCCTGCCCCTGTTGATGGCCGCCTGGTGCGCTCCCACGGGCCTGCGGCCGGCCTACCTGGGCCTGGCGCTGCTGACCACGGTGCTGGTGGCCTGGCGCCACCGGGCCAACCTGCAACGGCTATGGGCCGGTACCGAACCCCGTCTGGGTCAGAAGGGTACGTAGCAGCCCGCGTAGAAGCTCAGAAGGGCCCTAGAGCAACCCGTTCAGCCCAACTCGCGGCTGCGCTCCGTGGCGGCCAACACCGCTTCGATCAGGGCCGAGCGCAGGCCGGCCCGTTCCAGTTGGCGGATGCCGGCCATGGTGGTGCCGGCCGGGCTGCCGACCATGTCCTTGAGCTGGCCCGGATGCAGCTCCTGTTCGTGCAGCAAGGCGGCACTGCCCGCCAGGGTGCGATGGGCCAGATGGCTGGCCAGGGCCCGCGGCAGGCCGGCGGCCACGGCCCCATCGGCGAGGGCCTCGGCCACCAGGGCCACGAAGGCCGGTCCGGAGGAGGTGAGGGCCAGAAAGGGATCCAACTGGGCTTCTGGCAGCTCGTGCACCTCCCCCACCTGGCCGAACAGCTGCCGCACCCAGGTGCGCTCCCCTGCCTCCACCCCCGGGCCCCAGGCCAGGCCGGTGAGGCCGCTGCGCACCAGGGCGGGGGTATTGGGCACGGCGCGCACGCAGCGCCACCGGGGAAACAGCTCCTGGAGCCGTTGCAGGCGGACTCCGGCCAGCACCGAGATCAACAGCCCCCCCTGGCCCCTTGCGGCGCTGGCGGCCGCCTCCAGCTGCTGGGGTTTGACGGCCAACACCACCACCGGACAGGCCCAGGCGGCTTCGGGGTTGGTGCTGACCTGCAGGCCACTTGCAGCCAGGCGCTGGCAGGAGGCCTCGCTGGCGACCGCCGCCCGAATCGATGCGGCCCCGAATTGGCCCGATTCGATCAGGGGCGTCACCAAGGCCTGGGCCATGCGGCCAAAACCAACAACGCCAAAGACTCCCGGCGCCGCTTCCGGGGTTGCCGGGACCTCAGCCGATGGCATCCGAGCGACCCCAGGCGGGCGCAGGGGCGGCATCCTGGGCGTCGGGGCTCCCGGCGCCACGGCTGCTGGAAACCACCGTGGCAGAGGCGCTCTCCTCGCTGCCCAGGGTGGAAACGGTCACACAGCTGGGGGCAAACAGGAAGATGCTCTCGCCCACCCGCTCCTGGTGCCCATCGATGGCAAAGGTGCCACCGGCGACAAAATCGACCGCCCGCTGGGCTTGATCCGACTCCATCATCGTCAGGTTGAGGATGACGGTCTTGCGTTCGCGCAGGGCCTGGATCGCCCTGGGCATTTCATCGAAACTGCGGGGTTCCATCAGCATCACCTCGGCCACGCTGCTGGAGAGCCCCGGCATGCCGATCACATTGGTGCCGGCAAAGGGGTCGTCGCTGCCGAAACTGCTGCTGCCCAGGGTCGCCAGGGCGCTGGAGGGGCGAATCGGGGCCGGCGGCGGCAGGGACTCTGCGCCAGCGTCGTAATCAAGTTCGTCTTCGTAGTCGTGATCGAGGTATTCATCCCCAGAAACGACAGCACGTAGACGGGAAAACAACGACACGGACACCGCCTCAGGTTGGTTACTCGGAACATAGATAGCGTCCCACGGCGTCGGAAGCAAGCCCAGGGGGGTGATTCACCCACCAGGGATGGAGCCGGACCGGCAGGACCAGCACGGGCATCAGGGCTCGATGGTGGACCGCGCACCGAACAGGGCACTGCCCAGCCGCAGCCAGGTGCTGCCAGCGGCGACGGCCTCGCGCCAATCGTTGCTCATGCCCATCGACAGTTCCTTGAGCCCCAATTCCGTCGCCAGGGCGGCGCAATCCTGAAACAGGGCCAGGCGTTCGGGGGGGGGCAGGCCCAGGGGGGCGATCGTCATCAGACCCAGGGGCCGCAGGGGCTCCATCTGGCCTAGCCGGGGCCCCAGCTGCCGCAGTTCCTGGGGCCCAAAGCCCGTCTTGCCGGGATCCGGCCGCAGTTTCACCTGCAGAAAGACGGCGGGACTGAGGTCCTCCTCGGCGGCGATGCGTTGCAACCGTTCGGCCAGGGCCCAACTGTCCAGGGAGTGGATGGTGCCGAATTGCCGCAGTACGGCCCTGGCTTTGTTGGCCTGCAGGCGGCCGATGAAGTGCCACTCCAGGTGTTCGAGATCGGCCAGTTCCTGTTGTTTGAGGCTGGCCTCCTGCTGGCGGCTTTCACCAAAGCTGCGCAGGCCGAGGGCCACGGCGGCGCGCATCCGAATGCTGGGCTGACCCTTACTGACCGCCAGCAGGTGGGTGGTGGGGGGCAATTGGCGCCGCAGGGATTCGAGGCGCTCCCCAAGCGGGTCATCGGCGGTGGCCAGGGGCCCTTCAGCCATGGCTGCAGGCGGCGTGGGAGCCGATCGGAGGGAATGATTCAGATGAAGGTCTGCTGGAAGAGTTGGCGCCAGCGGGCATGGTCTTCGGGCCCATCGCGGCGGCTGCGGTTGAGATTCTGTTCGGCCAAGTGGCGCGCATCCATCTGGGGAATGACCTCAAATTGGGCCCCTCGGGCTTGCAGGGTTACCACAAAAAAAATGCGCTGGGAATAAAGGGTGGCGTACAGATCGCGACCCTCGCCTGCAGGCGCCACCCGGTAGAGCATGCCGAAGGTGGGGTGGTTCAGGTAGCGCTCAGCGCTCACGTGCTCTCTCTGGGTGTCACTATTTAAGGCCACCGCCTTCAAGGCGACTTGAACGGGGTGTTGAAGGGCCGTCAGAGTCGGCCGACGGTGCCCCGTAACACCAGAAACAGCACCAGGCCGGCGCTGCCGAGGAGGGTTGGCAGTAGGCGTACCGGCAGGGCTTGGCGCACCAGGGCGGGGGGCAGCCATTGGCCGCCGCGGGCCATCAGGGCGTCGGCCCCCTGCTCGGCCCGCAGCAGCACGTTGGCCAACAGCCGTTCGCCCACGGCCAGCACCACCCCCAGGCCCCCCTTCCAGCCCAGGGAGCGCAGGTTGATGGCGCGGGTAGCCAGGGCCCGCACCAGGTTTTGCAGTTCTTCCTGCACCAGGGGTAGGAAGCGCAGGGAGAGCAGCAGGGTGAAACCAAGCCGCTCCATCGGCAAACCCAGGCGGCTGAGGGGGTGCAGAAACCAGCCCAAGGCCCAGGCCACCTCCTCTGGTGGTGTGGTCAGCAGCAGCAGGTTGGCGCTGTGGATGACCGTGAACAGCAGGGTGCCGCTGTTGAGGCCGAGGGTGGCCGACTTACGGGTGACGACCAGGGGACCCAGGGAGGTGGATCCCAGCTTCAGGGGACCCCAGTGCAGCAATTCCCAGGGCAATCCAGCCCGGCTGGGGGCAGGGCTGCCGGCGGGGCCCGGGCTGAGCCGCACCTCGGAGGGGGGTCGCTGCAGGCTGCCTGGCGGGGCGGCATCGGCGGGCAGCAGGGCGCCCAGGAGCCCCACAGCCAAGGCCAGGCCCATGAGGCCCGGCAGGGTGCGACGCCAGAGTCGCAGGGGCAGGCCACTGGCCAGGCTGATCAACAGCAGCAGGCCCACGAGCGCCAGGCGCCAGAGGGGGCCCGCCAAAATGGGAGTCAGCAGGAAGGCCAGGGTCCAGGTCAACTTGAGGCGGGGATCCAGCCGTTGCAGCCAGCCCCCGTTTGGGCGCGGATCGGCGACGTATTGGCCGATGGGAAGCTGGCGCAGCCAGTCCATCAGTGCGAGCGGTTCTGTTGACGGGCCAGGTCCCGTTCGGCATCCCGTTGTTGTTTACCGCGCCAGAAGAGGCGAATGGGGGTGCCTTCAAAGCCGACACCCTCCCGGATCTGCCGTTCGACATAGCGCCGGTAGGTTTCACCGAACAATTTGGGTTCGTTGACGAAGAGCGTGAAGCTGGGCGGACCGCTGGCCACCTGGGTGCCGTAATACAGGCGCCCCTGCCGACCGCCGCGGGTGGTAGGGGGTGAGCGCCAGCGCAGGGCTTCCTGCAGCACCTCATTGACCACGGAGGTGCTGACCCGGCGCCGGTGTTGTTCGACCACGGCGGCGGCCATCGCAAACACCCCCTGCACCCTCTGGCCGGTGAGGGCGGAGGTGAACAGCATCGGGGCCCAGTCGAGGAAATAGAGCTTGGCGCGCAGGTCCTTTTCCATCGCCGACATGGTGTGGCTATCCTTCTCGATGGCGTCCCACTTGTTGACGACGATCACGCAGGCACGGCCCTCTTCCTCAATGCGGCCGGCCAGCCGTTGATCCTGTTCGGTGACGCCATCGAGGGCATCGATCACCAGCATGCAGACATCGGCCCGCTCGATCGCCTTGAAACTGCGGGTGATGCCGAAGTACTCGGGGCCGTAATCGACGCTGCGGCGCCGGCGGATGCCGGCGGTGTCCAACAGCTTCCAGGTGCGACCCTCCCGTTCGAGGGTGGTGTCGATGGTGTCGCGGGTGGTGCCGCGGATGGGACTAACGATGGCCCGGTTCTCGCCGCAGATGGCATTGAGCAGGCTGGATTTGCCCACGTTGGGGCGGCCGATGATCGCCAGTTGGATCGGTTCTTCGCCCTCGTTCTCGCCGGCGGCGGGCAGGAAGGTGAGGGCTTCATCGAGCACCTCACCGGTGCCGGCGCCGTGGATGGCGGAGATGGGGTGGGGTTCGCCCAGGCCCAGGCTCCAGAATTCGGCCGCCATCGCCAGGCCCCGTTCCGGGGACTCGCATTTGTTGACCGCCACGAGCACGGGCACGGTCTGGTGCCGCAGCCACTCGCCGATGGCGGCATCGGCCGCGGTGAGGCCCAACTGGCCGTCCACCACGAAAATGGCCACCGCGGCTTCGGCCAGGGCCAGGGCTGCCTGCTCGCGGATTTCCGGCAAAAATTCGCTGTCGTCGTCGAAGACGAGGCCGCCGGTGTCGACCACCCGGAAGCTGCGATCCCCCCAGAAGCCTTCTTGGTAAGTACGGTCGCGGGTGACCCCGGGTTGGTCATGCACGATGGCTTCCCGGCTGCCACACAGCCGGTTGACCAGGGTCGATTTGCCCACGTTGGGGCGCCCGAGGATGGCGACGACAGGAAGCGCCAAATGATTTATTTCTGCAACGAGTCTGACCTCTGACCCTAATGCCTGGCAGTTTTCGCTTGGCCCTTGGGCGGTGCGCCCTGGCCTGCGCAGAACCAGAGAAGGCTTGGACAACCCCTAGGGCGGCAATCGCCATCAAGGCAGGGTCGGACAGGAGTCCCGGGCAGCAGCATGGGCGGCCTACCTCAGTAACCCAGAACATTCCTTGCCCCTTGGATCGCCTCCCTAGCGACGCCCCAGAAGACGCTACCGGTAGCGTTCTTGATCGCGTTGCCGAGGAGACGCCTGAACCAGGGCACTGCTGCGCCAGCCAACAGGCCACGGCTGCACCAGCCCAAAGGCCACGGCTGCACCAGCCAACAGGCCACTCATGGGGCCGCGGCGCTGCCTCCCGTGGCACGCCAAAAATCACCAAGGGTCTTCAACTCACTGGCAGATCCCCCGGATGCCCCTGCACCGGGTCGGTCGGCGGCGGCAGCAGCGGTGGCAGGGGCCCAGTCTCGGGCAGGGGTTCGCCGCGGCGGGCCAGATCCGCCAGCAGCCAGTTGACGGCGGTGGCGCGGCGGGTGCGGCGGGGATAGAGCTCGCCGATCCGATAACCGCCGAAGCCCAGTTGCTGCTTGAGCAATTGCTTGTGCTCGGCGGCAATCGAGCGGGTGAGCCGCACGCTGGCGGGGCGGGTGGCGATCCATTCAGGGGCGGTGGGGCAGGCCTCGGCCCAGTCGGGGGGAGTGGCCGGTCCCGCCCTCCAGGGGGCCGGATCGGGGCCTGGGTTGGCCTCCCCCGAGATGGGGGCGACAGGGGGCCCGTAGCCCAAACGGGTCCAGACCAGTTCGCAGACCAAGCGGTCGCTGACCCGGTCAGCCAACACGGCTTCCAGTAGCGCTCGGCTCAAGGGCAAAGCGTCCATGGCGCACCCATTGATGGTGGTCCCCAGCATGACGGCCGGCCCTTGGGATCGCTCCACTGCCAGAGGGTGCCCTCCACACCCCATACCATCAGAGGCCGGCGCAGGGGGCAGGCGGGGATGGATGACTTGGTCTTGCCGGGCCATGGCACACCGCGGCGGTTGCGCTGCCGGGTGCTGCAATCGCCCCTGGCGGGGGTGAGTGACCCGATCTTTCGATCCCTGGTGCGGCGCTGGGCGCCGGAGGCGCTCCTGTTCACCGAGATGGTCCACGCCACCAACCTGGAGCTGGGCTATGGCCGCGCCAAGGTGGAAGGCCTGGATGCTGAGCCGGGCCCCGTGGCGGTGCAGCTGTTTGACCACCGGCCCGGGGCGATGGCGGAGGCGGCCCGGCGGGCTGAGGCGGCCGGGGCGTTTTGGATCGACATCAACATGGGCTGCCCGGTGCGCAAGATCGCCCGCAAGGGCGGCGGCAGTGGTCTGTTGCGGGAGCCGGAGTTGGCGAGGCGCATCGTGGCAGCGGTGGTATCGGCGGTGCGGCTGCCGGTCACGGTCAAGACCCGCCTGG
>JAPLIF010000157.1 GCA_026389255.1 Cyanobacteriota bacterium | reverse complement strand
ACTTCTTCAGCCAAGCCGCGTGGAATTCTCACGCCAAGGCTGTTTCCCCATTTCTGAACCTTCGTCTGCATGCCACTGCAGCGGCTATACGCAGACTATACCATTCTTCACCGCGGCAGCCTGTGCCCCATCTCTCTAACTCTTTATTGGGAGGTTCCGAGAACCACTCCCCTAGTGCTCCCCCTTTCCGTGTACCACGGTGAGGCATCGGGCTGAATCACCGCAACACCATTGCGGTGCAGTGCTCGTTGGCGGAGGCCATCGAAGCATGGGAGTGGTTTGCGGGTCCGATAACCATATGTTCGGGAATATACACAACCCAAATCGGATGATTAGATTAGCCTCAAGCACGATTGTAGGATCCGCAAATAGTGGTTGCCGCTCAAGACGCCAACAACGCCTCAACGAATTCAAAACTATTAAATGGACGCAGATCAAGGATCGTTTCGCCAGCACCGATGAAACGGATTGGCAACTTGGCCTCGGAGGCCACCGCTAGGGCCACACCGCCCCGGGCGCTGCCATCGAGCTTGGTGATCACAACCCCGGTGAGGCCCGCCGCCTGGGCAAAGGCCAGGGCCTGTTTGAGACCGTTCTGACCCTGGCTGGCATCAAGCACCAACAGGGATTCAACAGTCGCATCGGGGGCCAGCTTGTCGACGATCCGTCGCACCTTGGCCAACTCTTCCATGAGGTTGTTTTTGGTCTGCAGGCGGCCGGCGGTGTCCACCAGCACCAACTCGCTGCCCTTGGCCTGGGCCGCACCGATGGCGTCGTAGACCACGGCCGCCGGATCGGCATTGGCGCTGGGATTGGAAATCACCGGGACGCCACTGCGCTCGCCCCAGACACTCACCTGCTGCACCGCCGCCGCCCGGAAGGTGTCCGCTGCGGCAATCAAACAGGTGTAGCCACTGCGCACGGCCAGATTGGCCAATTTGCCAAGGGTCGTGGTCTTACCGACCCCATTGACCCCCACCAGCAACCACACGTTCAGGCGCCCCCGCTCGGGCACCAACAAGTCGCGGCCGCTGGCGGTGATCGGCGCCTCCAGCAGGCCCCGCAATTGCTCCTTGAGAAAGCGCAGGCCCTCGGCCGGATCCACCACCTCTTCGTTGAGCCGCTGCCGCAGGGCCGCCAGCACCTGGTCGGTGGCCTGGACGCCCACATCGGCCCGTAACAGTGTGGTTTCCAAGTCGTCGATCACCTCGGGGGTGAGGGGGTCGTCGCCGAGGCTGTCGAGCAGCTGGGTGACGAAACCGCGGCGTGTCTTCTCCAGACCGCGCCTCAGTCGCCCCAGCCAGTCGATCTCCTCCAGGGAGACCTGGTCCAGCGAGCGCCCCTGGGCGGCCAACACCTCCGCCGACCAGGTAAAGGTGTCATCAAAGGCACCCAACTGGAGGTCGTCGCCAGCGGTCACCGGGGCGGCCGCGCCGCTGAGGGCGCCCCCTGGCAGCGCGCCAGGAGGGGACAACGCTTCGGATCCCCCAGCGGTGTCCTGGGCCGTCAGTTCCTGCAGCCGCTGCTGACGCTGGGCCGCGGCCTGCTCCAACAGGGATCGGCCCGGCGCCGCAGGGGCTTGGGCGGGAGCGGGGGCCTTGAGGGGCAGCGGCGTTAGCGCCACAGGGGCTTGGGGAGCCTCGGGGGCTGGGACAGCCGCAGTCGCTGCGGCGGCGACGATCGGTTCGGCCGTAGCCAGGGGCTGCAGCGACTCGGATTCTGGCGGCGACGACGCCTCCGATGGAGTGGCTGGGGGCGTTTCCACCGTGGGTGAGGCCGCCTGCTTCTGGGCCTGCTGCTCGGCCTTCAGCCGGGCATAAGCCTGGCGCGCCCATTCCAGGGCCTCTTGATTAACGGCGCCAGCGGTTGCCGGAGCAGGAGCCACCGGTGGCGAAGCCGCCTCAGCCGGGGAGTCCGCCCGGGGAGCTGGGGCAGCCTCCGGGATAGCGGCCGCCATGACGTCCTTCACCGCTATTGGGGCGACGTCCTCAAGATCTGAATCGGGGCCAGGGGCACCCACCTCGGCAGCGGGAGGCTCTATGGCCTTCTCGGCTTGGGGCTTGGTGCGGTTGCGAAACCAATCGAAAACCATGGTGCCTGAAACCCTCTCTAGGCCTTGGTGGCGTTGGTGAAGCGCCGAAGCACACCGTTGATCATGCGCCGTCCTTGCTCATCGCTATAGCGATTCGCCAGCTCCACCGCCTCACTGCACGCCACCGCCAAGGGGGTGCCGAACTGCTCAAGCTCCACCGCCGCCAACCGCAGAATGTCCCGATCGATGCGGGGCAGGCGGGTCAGACGCCAGCCCTCCATCACCCGATCCAGGCGGGCGTCCAGGTCTTCGCGGTGCTGCAGCACGGCCTGGGCCCGTTCGATCGCACCCCGCCGCACCGCCTCCTGGTCGGCCAACACCAACAGGCGCGGCAACTCAAGGCTGGCCGACAAGCGATTCAAGGCCTGTTCGGCCAAGGCCAGACCCTTCTGGAGGTGCGTGCGCACCCGAGGCAAGCTCTCTTCGCCCTCCTGCTGGAGTTCGCTATCGAGCAACTGCTGCTGGGCCTGCTCGAGATCGCCGGCGGAATGGTCGAGGGCCTCACGCACATGGAAGGCCAGGCTGGCCTGGGCCTGATGCAACAAAGTCTCCATGGAAAGATCCGAGGAGAGATCGGACGAAGACGTCCGACGGCTGCTGCCCCGGTCATCCACCTGACCCAGCATCAACAGGGCCAGTTCACGGGAGAGGGAATGACTCTGCATCACGAGAGCTGGGGGGCGCGCAGCTGGGCCATCAGGTTGGCGAAGCTTCGGTTCGATGGGGGCTGACGCTCATCGGGATTGACGATGCCGGCCGAAATGATCGTGCGGAAGGCGTCTTCCACGCTGAGATCGATGTCCTTGACGAGGCGCTCCGGCACCACGGCGTACCAACCGGTGGTGGGGTTGGGGGCGGTGGGAATGAAGACGCTGAGCATGATCTCGCTGAAATCGGCCTGAATCGAACTGCCCATCGTTCCGGTCACGAAGCCAATGGCGTAGAGACCCTCCCGGGGGTATTCGACCAACACAACCCGACGAAAGCGGCTGGAGTTATCCCTGAGAAAGGTTTCCAGTAACTGCTTGAGGGTTTTATAAACCGAGCCAGCCACTGGAATGCGCAGCAGGGTGCCCTCGCCGAACTCCAGCAACCAACGCCCGACGATGTTGCGGGCCATCAAGCCGATCAGAAGGATGCCCAGCAGGGGCACCAGCAGGCCCAACCCAAGATTGATCAGTTCCTGCAGCAAGGGGTGCAGGGTGTTGAAGGGGTTGAACTGCTTGGGAATCGACGTCAGAAACGCCAGGACAAAACGGCTGACCGTGGTGCCCAACCAAATGGTGGTGGCCAGGGGGATCACCACCAACAGACCTGCGATCAGGTCATTTTTGAGGTCCTGCTGCAGCCTGGTATTGAGAGGCTGATCTGGTCTTGGCAGGGTGGAGGGGGGATCCAATGGGCTCTGGCGGGACTACGGGGTCTGGAATGCAAACGCTAACCAGCGATTGGGCCGGTAACCGGAAACCTCCAGCGCCGAGAGGCTAAAGAACACTGCCCAGGCAAAGAATCGTGAAGGCGGCAATCAGCACCACCGCACCGGCGGAATTGCCCAAACGGCGCTGGTTGAGGGTCACTGCGGTGGTCTGTTGCATCTGCTTGTACTGACCTTCCATCTGGCCCAGCTGACGCTCAACGAAGGTGCGGGCCGCCTGGGTTTTCTGGTCGGGGGTGGCGGTGGCGGGCACCTGGCCGCGGGCTTCGGCCTGCTTGACCAGCTGCTGGAGCATGGCCGGATCCTTGCTCTGCTGGCGGGCCATCTCCAGCTGGCCCTTGGACGCGGCCAGCTGCTGGTCGGCCTGCTCCTGCATTAATTTGTCGCCCCCGAAGGCAATCGGCAGGGCAGCCGTCAACAACACCGCCAGCAAGCCGCTCAGCAGACAGACGGCCCAGAGCAGGGGCGAGCGCTCTTTCCCCCCATCATCCAGCCGGGCCGAGAAATACATCAACACCAGGCCCACCAGGGCCAGGGGGGATTGCTGCACCAGCCTTTCCACCACCAACTGGCGAAAGGGTTCGGCCCCCCAGTCCCAAAGGGCCAAGACCGCGAGAAGATTAAGGAGCAGGAGGATCACCAGGGTGATCCCCATCCAGCGAAGCAGCGGACTGAAGCGGGTGGAGGAAGTGAAGGACACGCCTGAGGATCCTGTTTGGCCAGACTTTACCGACTGCCCGTGTCCCCTTCCAACGCCGACAACCTTTCTCAAAGCCTGCGCCAACGGGCCCTGGACGAAGGTTTCGCCGTGGCCGGCATCGCCACCGTTCCCGGCAGCAGCCGCCTGGCCCTGCGCAGCGCTGCCCTGGAACGCTGGCTGGACGCCGGCTACCAGGGTTCGATGGCCTGGATGGCCGACCCGCGGCGACGGGCCATTGACGCACTGTTACCAGGGGTGCGCAGTGTTCTGGCGGTGGGCCTCAACTACCACGTGAAGGCCCAGCGCAGCCCCGGCAGCCTGGCGGTGGCGCGCTATGGCTGGGGGCGGGATTACCACCGGGTCATCGATGGTCGCCTGAGGCGCCTGGGCCGCTGGCTGCAGCAACAGGTGGACGGGGCGAGCTGGCGGGTCTGCGTCGACAGTGGACCACTCATGGACAAAGCCTGGGCGGAAGAGGCGGGGCTGGGCTGGATCGGCAAACACGGCAACCTCATCAACCCCAAGCACGGCTCCTGGCTGCTGTTGGGCCATCTCCTCACCAGCGTGCCCCTCACCCCCGACAGGCCAGCCCCAACCCGCTGCGGCGCCTGCCGCCTCTGCCTTGATGCCTGTCCCACCGAGGCGATCCGCGAACCCTTCGTGGTCGATTCGCGCCGCTGCATCTCCTTCCACACCATCGAAAATCGAGATCCCGTCCTGCCTCCGGCCATCGCTAACCACCTCCAGGGCTGGGTGGCCGGGTGTGACATCTGCCAGGACATCTGTCCCTGGAATGGTCCTGATCTGCCCAGTGCCTCCAATCCCGAAGTGCAGCCCAGGCCCTGGTTGCTGGATCTGCAGGGATCCCAGGCCCTCTCCTGGAGTGATGGGGACTGGGATGGGCGTCTACGGGCTTCGGCCCTACGACGCATCAAACCCTGGATGTGGCGCCGCAACCTACGGGCCGCCCTGGGTCTTTCACCCCCCTCTGCCTAGGGTGGGGTTGACTCTTAACGACTCCATGGCAGGCCGTTCCTGGCTGAATTGGGCCCCTTGCGTCCGTCGCCATTCGCAGCACCCCAAGGGGGCTACTGGCTGGCTGCAACGCAGCCGTTTCGGCCTCACCCTGCCCCTGCTGACGGCCGGGCTGCTGGTGACGACGCAACCGGCCGCGGCCATGGTGCCCTATGTGTTCGTGCCCCAGGCCGAGGCCCTCGAGGGGGCCGGAAGGGGCATTGCCCAGGCCGCCGCCAAGTTACTGCGCTTCGGCCAGCCCGAAGACGCTGCTCGCCTGGCCGATCTCACCGTGCGGCTGCTTCCCAACGAACCGATCGGTTGGGTGCTGCTGGCGGAAGCCGAACTACGCAGCAACCGCTCGGAACAAGCCCTCAAGGCCCTGGAGAAAGCCAAGCGGCTCGATCCGACTAACCCCGGCATCTGGTTTGCCGAAGGGGCCGTAGCCCTGCGCAACAACCGCCCCGCCGATGCCCTGGCTCTGCTGCGCCGTGGCCTGCAGCTGGACGGCCAGAACGCGGGCGCCTACTTCGATATGGGCAATGCCTATTTGATGCTGGCCCAACCGAATGAGGCCCTGACCAGCTTCAACAAAGCCGCCAGCCTGCGCCAGAATTTTTGGGAAGCGGTCAATAACCAGGGTCTGGTGCTGTTCGAACTCGATCGGCGCCCCGAGGCCATGGATCGCTGGCGCAAGGTGTTGAGCAGCAAGGCCGATGCCGCCGAAACCTCCCTTGCCCTCGGCAGCAGCCTCTTGCTCACCAACCCCCAACAGCGCACCGAAGCGCTGCGGCTGGCCAACAATGCCCTGAATGAAGACCCCAACTACGTCAAGGAGAGTTACCAAAAAGAGCAGTTGTGGGGGCCCAAGCTCCGGGCGGCCGCCCGGCATTTGCTCTCCCAACCCGAGCTGAAAGCGGCCGTTGAGCGGGCCAGTGCCAACGCCAATGGCCGCTCCACCATGCTGGAGTGAATCGGGAGGCCAGGCTGCCATCTGTAGGCTGACTCCCGTCTTCCGCCCCCAGAACCCAGCACCGGATGGCCGAGGACCGCGCCGGAGACCGCATCGAGTCAATCGCCCTGCATCAGGAGATGCAGCGGTCGTACCTCGAATACGCGATGAGCGTCATCGTCGGCCGGGCTCTACCGGACGTGCGCGATGGCCTCAAACCCGTGCAAAGGCGCATTCTCTTCGCCATGCACGAACTGGGACTGACGCCAGATCGCCCCTACCGCAAATGCGCCCGGGTCGTGGGCGATGTGCTCGGCAAATACCATCCCCACGGCGATCAGGCGGTCTATGACGCCCTGGTGCGGCTGGTGCAGACCTTCTCCAGCCGCCACCCCCTCCTGGATGGCCACGGCAACTTCGGTTCGGTGGATGACGATCCACCGGCGGCGATGCGGTACACCGAAACCCGGCTGGCCCCGATTGCCCATGAGGGGATGCTCGATGAGATCGGCAGCGAAACAGTCGATTTCGCGCCCAATTTCGATGGCTCCCAACAGGAACCGACCGTCCTGCCGGCCCAACTTCCCTTTCTGCTGCTGAATGGCTGCACCGGAATCGCCGTTGGCATGGCCACCAACATCCCCCCCCACAACCTGGGTGAGGTGGTGGATGCCCTGATTGCCCTGATCCGCCAGCCCGATCTGGACGACGACAAGCTGCTGCAGTTGGTGCCAGGCCCGGATTTCCCCACCGGCGGTGAGGTTCTGATCAGCAGTGGTGTGCGCGACACCTATCTGGGCGGCCGCGGCAGCATCCCCATGCGCGGTGTGGCCCACCTGGAGGAGGTGCAGCCCGGCAAGGGTCGCCATCGCCGCGGAGCCGTGGTGATCACGGAATTGCCCTACCAACTCAGTAAGGCCGGCTGGATCGAAAAGTTGGCCGAACAGGTCAACAACGGCAAGATCACGGGCATCGCCGACATCCGCGATGAAAGCGATCGGGACGGCATGCGGGTGGTGATTGAAGTGCGCCGCGATGCGGAGGCCGCCAAGGTGCTGGAAGACCTGCAACGGCGCACGGCCCTGCAGAGCAATTTCGGCGCCATCATGCTGGCCCTGGTCAATGGCCAACCCCAACAGCTCAGCCTGCGCCAGCTGCTGAACCATTTTCTCGAATACCGCGAACACACCCTGCTGCGCCGCACCCGCCACGCCCTGCGGCGCTGTGAGGATCGCCTGGAGGTGGTTCAGGGTCTGATCCAAGCCCTGACCAACCTGCAGAAGGTGATTGCCCTGATCACCGCTGCCGCCGATGCGGCTACCGCCAAAGCGGCACTACAGGTGCAACTCGACCTGACGGAACGCCAGGCCGAGGCCGTTCTAGCCATGCCCCTGCGGCGCCTCACCGGCCTTGAACAAGAAAGCCTGCGCAAGGAATCGGAAGAGCTGGCGGCCGAGCGCACCCGGCTGCGGATCCTGCTCGACGACCGGGACACCCTCCTGAACACGATGGTGAGTGAGTTGAAAGTGCTCAAAAAGCGCTACTCCACCCCCCGCCGCACCCGCCTGGTGGCAGGGGGAGACGAATTGGTGGCGCTGCGGGCCGCTGCCGTGCGGCCCAACACCGAACTGCAGCGGCAACAGGCCTTTGAGGGGCTGGCCAACGACAGCCAACTCCTGATCCAAGCCGATGGTCTGGTGCGCATCGTCTCCGCCCAGACCCTGGGCAAACTGCACCTGCAGGAAAGCGCAGAGGTGGGAGACCATCCCGCGCCGGCCCGCCTACTGCTGCCCGTGCCGAGTCAACCTTCCTTGCTGGCCTTCACTGCGGCCGGCAGGGTGGCGCTGCTGCGCTGGGAATTCGCTGGTCAGCAACCGGGTGGACTGGAGAAATTCCTGCCCGACAGCCTCGACGGCGAACGGGTGATCCAGGTGCTACCACTGCCCAGGCAACCGGGCTGCAGCCTGGGTCTGCTCAGTACCGATGGCCGCTTTAAGCGCTTGCCCCTCGAAGAATTCCTGGAGCTCTCCGGACGGGCGGCCACCGTGCTCAAACTCAAGGAAGTGGTGGAGCTGCAACGGGTAGTGGCCTGCCGCGAGGACCAAGAACTAGTGGTGGCCAGCAGCACGGGCCGGATGTTGCGTCTGGCCATCAACGAAACCAACCTGCCGGTGATGGGGCGCATCGCCCAGGGACCCACCTTGATGCGCCTGCTGCCGGGCGAACAGGTGGTAGGAGCCGCCACTAGCGAATCCAGCGGCGACGTGGTGCTGGCCAGCCGCCTGGGGCAACTGAAACGACTGGCCCTGGCGAGTCTGAGGCAGTGTCAACGGGGCGATCTAGGCCAGATCGGCCTGCGCTTCCTGGATCGCTCCGATGAGCTGGTGGACCTGCAGGGCCCAGGACCGACCATGATGGGGGTGGTGCTGGCCGGTGGTAACGGCCGCAGCCTGCGGCTGAAAGTGGCGGATGTGCCGTTGGAAGACACCAGCGGTTCGGGCCTCAACCTCGGCCTAGCCCCGGGGCAACAGGTGCAAGAGCTGATTCCCCTGCTGATGGGCGCATCTTGAATCGCCCAAACCCCCTGCTCCCCCCCGGGTGGAAGGCCTGGGGGTTGTTACTGGGAGCCAGCCTGCAGGTCGTCGTCGCATCCGCCTGGCAACCAGGCTTCAGCCAGGGGCAAGGCGCGGCGCCCCAAGCGATGGCGGCGGCGCCGATCCCCCTGCGGGAACCCGCCGGTCAAAAGCTGCTGCTGGGCAGTGATGCCCGGGCCGACTACGGCCCCCTATCCCAGGATTTCGAAACCCAGGCCAACCTCTCCTATTGCGGCGCGGCCAGCTTGGTGGTGGTGCTGAACAGCCTGGGAGTTCCCGCCCCTCCGGTGCCTGGCTACCCCGGTTACCACTTCTGGACCCAGGAGAATGTCTTCGGCGGGCCTGGCGGCGGACGGTTCGTACGGGCTGAGCGGGTGCGGCGGGAGGGCATGACCTTGGCCCAACTGGATGGCTGGTCGAGGGAGCACGGCCTGATGGTGCGGCGTTTCCAGGGGGACCAGCTAAGCCTGGTGCAGTTCCGCCAACTGCTGTGGGAGGGTCTGAGCGATCCCCACGATCGGTTGGTGGTGAATTACCTGCGCACTGGCATCCCCCAGCAAGGGGGGGGGCACATCTCGCCGATTGCCGCCTAGTATGCGTTGGAAACCAAAGTAGTTGACTATTCTTTTTAAACGATTATATTGTATTTGGATTCAACCTAGGCAACCGATACCGGCGTGAGACTTGCCAGGCCCGCCGGCTCCAGCATCAATTTACTGCCGCGCACGTCCTCATCCATGTCGATGGGATATTGGCCATCGAAGCAGGCCGTACAGAAATGGCTGGAGGGTGCATGGGCCGACTCCAACATGCCCTCCTTGCTGAGATAGGCAAGCGAATCAACGCCAAGATGGGCCTCGATTTCGTCAAGATTGAGGCGGGCGGCAATCAGATGGTCCTGGGTATCGGTGTCGATGCCATAGAAACAAGGATGGGTAACCGGCGGCGAACTGATGCGCATGTGAACCTCGGTTGCCCCGGCATCACGCAGGGCCTGGACCAACTTGCGGCTGGTGGTGCCCCGCACGATCGAATCATCGATCACCACAACCCGTTTGCCGGCCAGCACATCGGGCAGGGGATTGAGTTTGACGCGAATACCCACTTCCCGCATCGCCTGGGTAGGCTGGATGAACGTGCGACCGACATAACGGTTCTTAATCAGACCATCGGCAAAGGGAATACCGCTGAATTGGGAATAACCAATAGCCGCAGGAATACCAGAATCTGGAACACCGATCACGATGTCGGCCCGGACTGGTTTCTGGCGTGCCAGAGCTTCGCCGATACGCACGCGATAGCTGTAGAGCGATTCATCAAAGAAACGACTATCAGGACGGGCAAAATAAATCATCTCAAAAACACATAGCTTGGCGGGTTGGTCACACCAAATCTGACGGATTGGCTCCAAATCACCGCTACGGAAATGAATTAACTCACCAGGATTAACTTGATCGACATACTTGGCACCAATAATATCGAGGCCGCAGGATTCACTACTGGCCACCCACTGCCCCTCCCCTATCTCTCCGAGACGACCAAACACCAGCGGCCTGATGCCATGGCCATCCCGCACCGCAAACAACCCCTCTGGGGTGCCGATCACCAAACTGAAAGCGCCACGGCAACGTCCTACGGCCTGACGGATGGCCGCGGCCCAGTCCAAACCGCCATCCACCGCCTGTTGCAGGGCAAAGGCGATCAACTCGGAATCAGTGGTGGAGGTGAATTCGGAAGAGAGATGGTCAAGGGCCTGGCGCAACTCGACGGCGTTGACCAGGTTGCCGTTATGGGCCAGGGCCAGGGGCCCGAGGCGGGTCATGAGCACCACCGGCTGGGCGTTGCAAACCTTGCTGCTACCGGTGGTGGAATAGCGGTTATGGCCGATCGCCAGCTCGCCGGTCATGCGCTCCAGCACCTCCTGATCAAACACCTGGCTGACCAAGCCCATGTCCTTGTGCAGCCGTACCTGGGGGCCGTCGAAAACCGCCATGCCCGCCGATTCCTGGCCGCGATGCTGGAGGGCGTAAAGACCGAAGTAGGTGAGGTTGGCAACGGGCTGCCCAGGGGCCAACACGGCAAACACTCCGCAAGCTTCTTCAGGCTTGTCGGCGCGATCGGCTGGGATCTCAACCAGTGGGGGCTCAACCATGGAAAAAGCCATGGGGAGGATGGGTTGGCACGGGGCAGACCACCTCCTGACTGCGAGCATCCTGGCGCATCGACGTATGGGGGGATGGGGAAAAAGCCGCCGAAATCACTCCGTCGGTGGCCAATCGCCACGGGGCTGCCCCCCAAGGCGACGGGGAATGGCCCCCTCAAAGCTGTCCCGCAGGGACTCCAGGGACAGCCGCAACAGAGTGTCAGCCCCCAGGGACACCATCAGCTCAGGCTGGGCCCCCACCTCCCCCAGCCGAGTGGCGGCAACACCGGCCGTGGCCGCCTCAGACAACAGCTGCCGCCAACCGGCAGCCACCCCAACCGGCACGCTCACCAAGACGCGACCGGCGGACTCGCCGAACAGCAGACGGTCGAGGCGCACCCCACCGGCTGGAAACTCCAGGAAGGCCCCCAGGCCGCCCGCCAGACAGGCTTCAGCGGCGGCCACCGCCAACCCGCCATCACTGAGGTCGTGGGCACTGGCGACCAGATCGGACCCGATGGCACACCGCAGCAGCTCCAGGAGCCGGACCTCCAGATCCAGGTCAATCCGGGGGGGACGACCGGTGCAGAGGCCATGGATCACCGTCTGATAACTGCTGCCCGCCAGGCTGATCCGGTCATCGGACCCGGCGGCCCCGTCCTCGGGCGCCAGGCCCAGCAGCCAGATGGCATCACCCGGCTGGCGCCAACCCATCCCCCGCACCCGGTTCAGATCGCTGACCAGGCCCACCATGCCCACCACCGGGGTGGGGTGGATCGGTTGGAGGCGGCCATCGGACAGGCGGGTTTCGTTGTAGAGGGAGACATTGCCGCCAGTGACGGGAGTGCCCAGGGCCAAACAGGCCTGGGACAAGCCGCGACAGGCCTGGGCCAACTGCCAGTAGCCGGTGTCGGTGTCCGGGGAAGGAAAGTTGAGGTTGTCGGTAACGGCCAGGGGTTCGGCGCCGACGCAGCTGAGATTGCGGGCGGCCTCCGCCACGGCCGCCATGCCACCCCGCTCCGGATCGAGGGCCACCCAGCGATTGGGGCAATCCACCACCGCCGCCACCCCCCGGTGACCAGGGGCCATCGCCCCCTCCCCCTGCTGGGGTCGAAGGCGCACAACGGCGGCATCGGCACCCCCCGGGGGCACCACGGTGTTGGCTTGCACCTGGTGGTCGTACTGGCGCCAGACCCAACGCTTGCTGGCGATGGTGGGGTCATCAAGCAGGCGCAGCAGCACCTCCCCCCAGGACAGCAGACCCCCAGGCAGAACCACGCGCAGGACCCGCACCACGTTTTCGACCAACACCCGTCCCACCACAGCAGCCTGGAGGCCCCAGCGGCGAAAGCGTTCCATCAGAGCCTCCTCGCGCCCCGGTTTGACCACGAACAACATGCGTTCCTGGGATTCTGAAAGCAGGAATTCGTAGGCCGTCATCCCTGACTCACGGGCCGGCACCCGATCCAGATCCAGCTCGACCCCCACACCCCCTTTGGCGGCCATCTCGGAGCAACTGCAGGTGAGGCCGGCGGCACCCATGTCTTGGGCGGCAACCACATCGCCACTCTGGAAGGCCTCCAGGCAGGCCTCGATCAAGCCCTTCTCCAGGAAAGGGTCCCCCACCTGCACAGCGGGGCGATCGTCGAGGGAGGCCGCACTGAGTTCGGCACTGGCGAAGCTGGCGCCCCCCATGCCGTCCCGGCCGGTGGTACTGCCCACGTACACCACCGGATAGCCAATCCCGGCGGCACCGGAGCGCACGATGTCCTCGGTTTCCATCAGGCCCAGGGCCATGGCGTTGACGAGGGGATTGCCGGAATAGCTGGGGTCGAAACCCACCTCACCGCCCACGGTGGGCACGCCAACGCAATTGCCGTAATGGGCGATGCCCGCCACCACCCCCTCCATCAGGCCGGCATTGCGGGGATCCTCGAGGGGCCCGAAGCGCAGGGCATTGAGCAGGGCGATCGGACGGGCACCCATGGTGAAGATGTCGCGCAGGATGCCGCCAACGCCCGTGGCCGCCCCCTGGAAGGGCTCAACGGCCGAGGGATGGTTATGGCTTTCGATCTTGAAGGCCAGGCGCTGACCTTCGCCGAGATCGACCACGCCCGCGTTCTCACCGGGCCCCACCAGGATGCGGGGACCGCTGGTGGGGAACTGGGCCAACAGGGGCCTGGAGTTGCGATAACAGCAATGCTCTGACCACATGACGCCGAACATGCCCAACTCGGCCCGGTTAGGGGCGCGGCCGAGGCGCCGCACGATTTCGTCGTAATCGGCCTGGCTCAGCCCCTCCTTACGCAGGGCATCGGGCACCGAAAAGGTCAGGGTGGGGTCCACCAAAGCGGCGCCAGCATCGACAGCTCCTGAGTCTCCAACAGCGCGTCACCCCCTTCACCCCCGGGGGCTAAACCCAGGGGTCATCCTCCTCATCCGGTTCTGCCGCTCTCGCAGGGGCGGCCGGGCGGCGGGAGCGGGGCAGGGGACCCTCGGCGGACCGGTCGCGGCGACGGCCCCGAGACTCAAGAGGGTTGCCATCGGAGGCCGTGGGCGCAGGGAAATCCTCATCATCTTCCCAATCCTCGAGCGGGTCGGAGAACGCTGCTCGTCGGGCGTCGCTCTGGCGATCGCCAACAGGGTCCCGGCGTCCACCCGGGCCATAGGACAAGGGACCATCCGGCGTCCTGGAACGCTCGTTCTGGCGATCCCATGGCGAAACTCCATCAAGATCCCAGTCCGCATCTGGATCCCCGTTCTGACCCCGTTCGCGCCCATCCCAGGGGGGGTCCTCCAGCCAACCCTCCAATTTGTCCTCCACCCGATCGCCGACCTGCTGAAACTGATCCCGCAACCGGGAGGTCTCCTGGCCCACCTGATCACGAAGGCGGCGGGAACGGCGCAGGAATTCTTGACGCACACTGGCCCGGGCCAGGGGCAGATCGTCCAACTCCCGCAGGGCGGTGACAACCCGACCGCTCTGCTGATCGACGATGCGATCGGGGCTGAGCCGCCAGCGGCTGCTGCCGGGGAGCCGGGGATCACTGCGGGAAACCAGGTAGTGAAGGATGCGACCGCTGCGCAGTTCAACCGCGGCATCGGCCACGTGGCCCAGGTTCTGGCCGTCGACTCCGATGAGGGCCGCCTCAAACAGGGTCGGTAGGCGCTCGAGGGTGGCTGGATCGGTGTCGGCGGCCAACCCCTTGACGAAAGCCTCCTGCTCGCTGAGGCCCCGCAGCTGATCCAGGCGCCACACCTGGCGGCGCTGGCCAAAGGCGGAGGGGCGGCTCACCCAGCCGAGCAGGCGATGGACGGGGGGATGCATCCAGCCGAGAATCCCCACTCCATGGTCGGTGCCCTGATCACAGCGCACGCGCCGGGCCAGCAGGTCACTCAGTAACAACTGCTCCGGAAGGGTCACGTCCTCAGCTGCGGATCTGCACCGGCATCACCAGATACACGAAGGCATCCGGCTCGCCCACGGGTTCCAGGACCGCAGGGGTGGTGGGGGCATTGCACTTGAGCACCACCTCGCTGCCACCCATCACCTTGAGTCCATCCAGTAGATAGCGGACATTGAAAGCAATGTCGATGGGATCGCCTTCAATGCTGGCCGCCAGGGATTCCGAACCACTGCCCACGTCCTGGGCATCGGCGCGGATCGTGACCTTGGCGGCGGCCGGATCGGCGCTGATCGTCACCACATTGTTGTGCTGATCGGCCAACACCGCCACCCGCTCCAGGCCAGCGATGAACCCACGGCGATCCAGCCGCACGAGGCGATTGAAGCTGGCTGGAATCAATTGGGCGTAATTGGGATAGACGCCATCGATGTTGCGGCTGGTGAGCACCTGATCGGCCCAGAGGACCACCACTTGCCCCTGGTCACAGAAGAGGCTGAGGGGCTCCTGGGAAGGCCGGCCGCTGAGCAAGCGCTCCAGCTCCCTGAGGGAGCGGGCGGGCACGGTGACATCAAAGGGCTCACCATCACTGCTGGCGGCCGTGGCCCCATGGGCCAGGTGGAGGACCGCTAGCCGATGGCCATCGGTTGCGGCACATTCGAGGCCTGCGTCATCAAGGCGCAGGTGCACCCCGGTGAGCACCTGCTTGGCCTCGTCGCCACTGCTGGCAAAGAGGGTGGCCCGCAGGCCCCTCACCAAGGCCTCGGCATCAAGACGGATCGAGGTGCCGGTCTGGTTGAGGGGGAGGTCGGGAAAGTCATCGGCGGGCATGCCACGCATGCGGTAGCTACCGCCGGAACTGGTGAGTTCCACCTGCTCGTCCCCCTCCAGGCAGCTGAGGCTGAGGGGACTGTCCGATGAAAGGCGAGCGACGATTTCGCCAAACAGGCGGGCCGGCAGGGTGATGGCGCCACTGGCTTCAACCGCTGCGGGAAGGCTGGTCTGGATACCAAGGCTGAGGTCGAAGGCGGTCAGGCTGAGCCGCCCGGTGGCGGCGTCAGCGGTAAGCAGCACGTTGGCCAGCACCGGATGGGTCGGTCGGGTCGCCACGGCCCGACCGACCAGCTGAAGGCTGGCATTGAGTTCGGCCTGGGAGCACACCAGCTTCATGGCAAGGGGTGGACAGCGATGGCTGGCCTTTGGGGTCGGAACGTTGGGCCCACGGTTTCACAGCCAGGGGCAAAGCGCAACGGTGGCAAACGGCCCGGCGACCGTTCGACTGCTCAAGAGTTTTATTTTTTAAAAGATAAACCAAACCGTCGTCGTAGGGGCTGGGGAATCAGTGGAAAACCCCCTTACCGGCTGTTTGGCCCTTGTTTTTTCGTTCACAGCGGTTTGGGAGGGCTGGCTTGAACGGCGCCCCAAATTTGAGTTTTCCCCTGTTTCCCAAACCTGGGGAATCAGCTTCGTTGCCAGCGATGGAAATTGCCCTTGCTTTTTCCCCGCTTTTGCTTGCCCCTTCACCAGATTTTCCCTGGGACGCTTTGACAATCGGATGCGTCATGACCCCTGTTCCCCAGGCGGTCGGCCCTGCCGATCGGCCAAAAAAAAAGCCCCGCCAGGGCGTAAGCTTTGGTTTGGATGCTGGCTGGGGTCAGGTTCCTGTCTGGATTTCTGTTCGTTAGAAGCCCATCACCCTGGCCACCGTGTTGGTGTCGGCCTCAAGGCCGGTATGGAAGGTGGAATCGTTGTGTTCGATGGCGGTGGCGGGATCCTTGAGGCCATTGCCGGTGAGGACGCAGACCACCCGCGCCCCCGCAGGCACCTCCCCATGGCGCTTGAGCAGGCCGGCCACCGAGGCGGCGCTGGCGGGTTCACAGAAGACGCCTTCGGCGCTGCCCAGCAGCTTGTAGGCCTCAATGATTTCAGCGTCGGTGACGGCCATGAAGTCACCCTTGCTTTCCTCGCGGGCCTTGATGGCGTTGTCCCGATTCACCGGGTTGCCGATGCGGATGGCGGTGGCGATGGTGTCCGGGTGTTCCACCGTCTCTCCCAGAACCAGGGGGGCCGATCCGGCGGCCTGGAAACCCATCATGCGGGGCAGTTTCTGGCAGTTGCCGGCCTGTTGGTATTCCTTGAATCCCATCCAGTAGGCGCTGATGTTGCCGGCATTGCCCATGGGGATGCAAAGCCAGTCGGGGGCCTCTCCCAAGGCGTCAACCACTTCGAAGGCGGCGGTTTTCTGACCCTGAAGGCGGTAGGGATTGAGGGAATTAACCAGGGTGATTGGGTAGCGATCGGCCACTTCACGGACGATGGCCAGGGCCCGGTCGAAATTACCTTTGACCGCCAGCACCTCGGCCCCATAGAGAAGGGCCTGGGCTAGTTTTCCTTGGGCCACATAGCCGTCGGGGATCAGCACGAAGGCGCGCATGCCACCCCTGCGGGCATAGGCCGCGGCGGCGGCGGAGGTATTGCCGGTGCTGGCGCAGATCACGGCTTCCGAGCCGGCCTCTTTGGCCTTGCTGATCGCCATGGTCATGCCCCGGTCCTTGAAGGAGCCCGTGGGGTTGAGACCGTCGTACTTGAGGAACACCGAAACCCCACGGCCGATGCGTTCGGCAATCGCCGGTGCAGGGATCAGGGGGGTGGCCCCTTCCCTGAGGGTGATCACCGGGGTCTTGGCGCTCACAGGCAGCCAGGGGCGATAGGCCTCAATCAGCCCCGGCCAGTCCTGCATCGTGGGGCGCTGGCCCAGGCGACGCAGGGCTTGGAGCAGGGGCACGGGGCTAGGGGAGGGGCTGGGTTGAATCTACGTTGCCTGCCTCAGGGGGCCTTGGCGGCAGGGGCCGTCACAGGCGCTAGGGATGGAGTGGGTGCCGGAGCGGCCGCCGCAGGGCCCCTTAGGCCATCCAGGGGGGATTCGGAAAAGAAGCGCACCAGCTCGGCGATCGAGGAGGTTTTTTCCATCAACACCAACAGCGCTGGGATGCTGACGGCCATCTCGCGGGTGGGATAGGCCCGCAGGAAGCTGATGGCCGAGAGGGATTTTTTATCGTTGTTCAGCCCCAGCACGATCGCCGATCGCAGGGCGACCACCCCGTCCTCCCTGGCCCGCAGCGGGTGAACAATGGTGCCAAAGCGATCCAGAATCGCCATGCCGATGCGGGTGTTCAGCAGCCGCGAGACAAGGCCGATCGGCAGGTTGACCGATTCGTTAAGCATTTTCTGGACGTCTGCCGGCTTCTGTTTGCCGAAGCTCAGCAGGTCGCCGAGCAGGCCTTGGGCCTGGCCATTGGCGGCCAGGCGTTCGAGATCAGAGACCGGAATGGAGCGCCGGAAGGCCCCGGAAATGAAGACCACATTTTCGGCTGCCGGGGCAGCGCTGGCGGTGCCCCATAGCGTCAAGCCGATGGCGGCCGCCAAGAGCCTTTGCCGATTCGCCACCACCATGCCCTATTGATCCTTATCAAACGGCATTAACCTAGGCCGCCCCCGACCCCGCCGGGGCGACCAAAACGTCTCGCAATAGCCGCACCACTCCCTTTTCCGCCAGTCCCCGCGCCACTTCAGCCCCCATGCGCCGTAGGTCGGGTTCGCCCAGGAGGCGGGGTAGGCGCCGCAGCAGGAGCTGGGGTTCGAAGTTGGGGAGATCCCGCAGGATGGTTACCAGTTGTCGGATCGGCTCGAGGTCAAGCAGGGGTTCGCTGGCCAGGGATTCGGGCAGCTGCTGACGTTGGCGCAGACCTGGGGGCAAGAGGGCGGCCGGTAGGCGACGTCCCAGCTGCAGGGTGGTGCGCCAGGCCAGGCCGTCCATTTGGGCTACCACGGCATCGACGAGTTGGCGCCGCAGCATGCCGGCGTTGGCGGAAAAGAGAAATTCGGTCACCTGGTCGAGCAGGCCTTCGAGGTCGAGTTGTTGTTGTAAAGAGGCACTGCTGAGCAGATTTTCAAGACGCTCCCAGCGGAATTCATCGCCATCGAAGAGCATCTCCCGCAGGCTGCTGCGCAATTGCGGATCCGGATCTTCCATCAGGCGCCGGGCGAAATAGGGATAGGCCGCCCCCAGGATCTTGAAGTCGGGATCAACGCTGAGGGCGATCCCCTCGAGGGTGACCAGCGAACGGATGATCAGGGCGTAGTAAGGCGGAACCTGGAAGGGAAAGCGATACATGACACCGGAGAGATCGTCGGTGACGGCCTTGAAATCCATGCGGCTGACACCCATCTCGATCGCTTGGCCAAAGACGCTTTCGAAGGCCGGCACAATCGGCTCTAGATTCACCTCTTCTCCTAGAAATCCCAGGCTGACAAAGTCCTTGGAAAGGGCGCCGAAATTGCGGTTGACCAGGTGGACCACCGCCTGGATCAGTCCCGTGCGGGCCTCCCGGAGTTGCTGCAGGCTGCAGTCCACGCCCACTTGAACCATCTCGTTGGGATCGATGCCGAGGTTTCGTACGGCTTCGAGGTTGGTGAGTTTGACGCCATCAATCCACTCCATGGTCAGCACACGCCGACTGGTGGCCTCGTGGTAGATGGCGGGGACGGCGATACGGGGGTTGGCGGCGTGCAGTGTGGCGAAGCGTTCGGCGTTGGCGGCTTCGTTGAGATAATCCATCTCTTCGAACACACGGAGGCCCAGTTCATCAATCAGCCCCACCAGATCGCTGCGGATCAGCCCCACCCGGCGATTCAGCCAGGCGGCGATATTGCGCACGATGTAGAGATCAAGGGTGATCTGCTCCCGCAGGCCAGGCCGTTGCACCTTGACGGCCACCTTCTGGCCGTTGTGCAGGACGCCCCGATGCACCTGGCCCAGGGAGGCGGCGGAGATGGGCTCCCGCTCCAGATGGGCAAACAGGTTGTCCACCGGGGCACCGAGATCCTCTTCAATGCAGGCCATGGCCAGCGCTGGATCAAAGCCCGGCAATTGGTCCTGCAGTTGGGCCAGTTCTTCGAGCAGGAGCGGCGGCACGATGTCGGGCCGGGTGGAGAGGGCCTGGCCGGCCTTGATGAAGGCGGGCCCCAGGGCCGCCAGCAGTTCGGCGCATTCGCGGGCCCGGGCGCGGGCCCGTTCGGGCACCTTGAGCTGGCCGGTGAGGTTGTCGCTCACCACTCCCAGCAGATACAGGCTGATCGGGATCAGGGTCTGGCGCAGCCGGCGGGCCAGGCGCTGGGGATGGCCGGCGTAGATGCGGCTGATCGCCTCAGGGTCGTACTCCAGCAGCCCGGCGGTCTCAATGAAATCGCCGAGATCGGCTGGGTCCCTGGTGCCGTTGTGGGGACCCGCATTCACCGGGGCCTTTGGATTGGTCGGCGCCAGGATGGTGGGCAAGGCGGGCGGAGCCGGCGCCATTGGATCGGTGCCGAAAACGGAGGACCGCATCGCGGCCAGGGCGTTTTCGGCGGCGGTGGCGCTGGCGGGGCCCGTTCGGTCCATGGGGGTTGGGGCCGGCGGCGCCGGGCAATGTTGCTTCGTTTTAGGGCACCTGGTCGGGGTCGTGACGGGGCAAGGTGGTTAATATATAGTAATTTCTATGCTTATTGGATCAGTAGTGATGTTAATTACCCTCGGTTGATATCGCCATTGATTTTAATTTCTTGAAGTCAAGATCAATGGTGATCCCCTGATTCCCATGCTGCTTTTTTATTGTTAATATTGTCCCCAACTGCCACCCCTTGCCATTCCTATCCCTTCCCTGCTGTGGCATCGCCAAGGGATGGTTGATTTTCTGCGTCGTTGTCGACCGGGAAAGGAGCAGCTATGGCAATCCTCCGTGCTGGCTGTTCTCTATTTCCTTTCTGGCCTGGCCTCCTTCCAGGTGAATGTTGACCATCAGGTGGTGACGCCCGTGTTCTTCGCCCCGGAAGGCCTGGCCCTGGCGGCGGTGATTTTGTTCGGTCCTGGCCTTTGGCCTGGAATCGTCGTGGGGCTGGAAGGGCTAGTCGGTTCCTTTGCTTTTGGTTATCTCAACCTGCGCCCCGACCTCAAGCGCCTGTCCGACCTGTTGTGGCTGGTGGCCCTGGTCTTTCTGGTGCTGCAACCCTTGAGCGCCAGCCTTGGCATGGGGGCCCTGCAGTACGGCGACATCCCAGATCATTCCTTTTTTGTCACTCAGGATTGGCTCAATTGGTGGTCGGGCAACGGCATTGCCCAGGCCCAGCTCACGCCCCTGTTATTGATTTTGTTCAGCCGCCGTCGCTCCCTGCGCGACAACCTGGTGGATGCGGTGTTGCCGGCCCTGATCATGGTCGAAGGGCTCAGTCTGTTCGTGGTTGTTACCCAAGGAGGCCTTTCCCTCACCAGCAACCTGGATCTCTATCGGCCCCTGGTGGTGATTCCAGGACTGGTGCGCGGACGCTTGGCAGCTTGTTTTGCTGCCCTTTATCTCTCCGTCGTTACCTTCTGGGCCACCAGTATGGGCGAAGGACCATTCATTAATTCTGGTGCAACCAACTATTATGGGCTCAATCTATTTGTGATCACCAGTGGCCTAGCCGGTCTGATTGTGGCCACCTTGATGGATCAGATCAAAGACAGCGAACAACAGGCCCTTAAAAGTGGCGCCGCCGCCCGCCAGGCTTTGGCTGAAAACCAGAATCTGATCAGCTGCATGAGCCACGAGATTCGTACACCACTTGCGGCGATTCGCAACCATGTCGATCAGGCCCTGGCCACCCAGTCCGACCGGGATGATCGTTCCAGGCATGGCGCCATCCTTTCGGCCAGTCAGCACGCCCTGGATGTGGTCAACGATTTGCTGGACCCCCAGAGGCCCCTAGGCCAGCAGACCAATATTCGCTTGGAGCCTGTGCAGGTGCGAGATCTAACTACTATTCTTTACCAGATTCTAGCACCTCAGTTTGAGCGTAAACGACTCAACTTTCTGGTGGAGATTGATGCTGATGTGCCAGAGATCATTCTCACTGATCCGATGAAGCTCAAGCAGGTGATCCTCAACCTACTGACCAATGCCGGCAAGTTCACCCGCCACGGCACGATCCGCTTGCATTGGAGCCTGCTGCCCCCCGGCACCGCCGATGCCAATCCCCTACGCATCGCCGTGGAAGATACGGGCCCTGGATTGGAAGCCGACGAGATCGCCAGCCTCTTTCGGCCCTTTCACCGCTTAGCCAACGTCCACACCCGCGACGAAGAGGGAACAGGCCTGGGGCTATTCATCAGTCGCGACATTGTTCAGGCCCTTGGCGGCCAGTTGTTGGTGGATAGCCAAAGGGGCCGGGGCAGTTGTTTCTTCATCCTGCTGCCCTTGCAGGTGCTCGAAAATGGGGTGTTGGCCGAATCAGGGCTCCGTTCCGACGTTGATGGGCCGGCCCAGGGGCGTGGCATGGTTCCAATCGATCCAGGGGCCCGCCGCCTGGCGGGATTGCGCATTCTTTTGGCTGAGGATTACCCGAGTTTGCGCCATTGTCTGCGGGAGATCCTCGAAACCCATGGCGCCACGGTCTTCGCTGCTGCCAGTGGGGAGGAGGCCCTTGCGCTCATGGCCATCCATCCCATTGAGATGGTGTTGATGGACATGACCATGCCCGGTATCGGTGGCCTGGAGGCGGCCCGGCGCATCCGCCGCGACCATCGCCCGGACCACCGCTACGACCTACTGCCCATCATCGGCATGACAGGGGATGTGTTTCTCGAATCCGAAAACGCCCTATTGAAGGCCGGTATGAATCGGGTGTTGATCAAGCCGGTCGATACGGAGGATCTGCTCGATACCCTCAGCCACTACCGGCCCCGGACTCCAACCCCCAGCCCCCCAGTCCCCCGCATTCCGCCAGCCTGAGCGGACCCGCGGCAGGGGCGGGTCGCTGTTGTTGATCAGCCTCGAAGGGTCGGCTTCAGAAAAAGAACTTCAGACCGGCTTCGATGCCGTTTTGCTCGGTGTTGAAGCCATTGGCGGGGGAGCCGCCATTGTTGAAGCGGATCCCGGCGTAGCGCCAGGACAGGTTGACCTGGGTGCTGTTGCCCACCGCATAGCCGAGACCCACCTGGGCGTTACCCGAAAGATCCTCGGCTCCGCCGAGGCCAAAGCCGCCGATGTCGCCACGGGCGAAGGCCCGTAGGCGGGGTGTGAGAAAGACGCTGGCCTGGGTGCCCACCAGGGCCTCGGTCCAGGTGCGGTTGAGGTTGCCCTCGCCCTGCCATTGCCAGCCGCTGCCGCTGTTGTCGCGCAGCTGGGCCTTGACCCCCAGTTCGCTGTGCAGCAGCCTCACACCGGCATAGGGAATCACGCTGTAGGCGCCCGCATGGGCTACGGCCGTTTCAGGGTCGCCGAAGCGGTAATGCAGGGCTAGGTCATACACCCCCTGGATGGCGGTGACCTGGGCGTTACCGGTGAACATTCCGTCCGCGCTGGTTTTGGAGCCTTGGTCCCCTAACTGGGTGTAACTGGCATCCACCAGAACGCCGATGCGTCCGTATTCAAGGCTGGCTCGGCCCGAACCCACCATCTGGATCAGGGGGATCGTCTCGCCGAGCCAAAGATCGGTGTCAGCGCTGAAGCCGCGCACGGTGGTGGTGCCGGTCATGCGGATTGGCATGAATCCGTAGAGCTCGGCCGTAGCGGCCCACGCCTTGGTCGTGCGCGGTGTGGAAGGGGGAGTAGGGCTGCCGGGGGTGCCGGCCTCGATCGGTGCGGCGGCCAGGGGTGCCGCCAGGGCTGGTTTTGGTGCCAGCTGGATGGCCGAGAGAACCAACCCCAGCCCCGCGGCGTAGGTCAACAAGGGGGTGGGGCGCGGGGACGGGGTTGTCATCGGGGAGGCGCGGTGGCGGGCGACTGATGCTGGGAACCTATCGGCGACCAAGCCTTTTTTCTTGATCACACTTTCTGCACATCTTTTGATGGATTGGTCGACCCCTGGGGCTGGTTCTCTGGCGCCAGCGAGTCAGGGTTGGGCTCGCTGGCTGATCAGGATTCCGGCCGCCGCTGCGGGCGGGGCGCTAGCGGGGGACTGTTGCAAGAAGGTGGCCACCGCCAGGGGTCTGGGCTGGTCGTAGCCCACGGGCAGCCATAGGTCGCCGGCGACGGTGGGGTAATGCACTTCCCAGTGGTAAAAGCCGGTGTAGGCAGCAGGATCTTCCCTGATCAGGGCGGCATAGGCGAGGACGGCGCGGCCGTAATGCTCGCTGTTGTTGTACCCCCAGAGCCCCTTGCGGATGTCCTTGAGGCCGCCGCGACGCACCAGATAGCGGGCGGCGGCGTGGATGGCGTCCTGGGGATTGCGAATATTGCCGCCTTGACCGATGCCCGCTTCCGCCCAGGTGGAGGGCAAAAATTGCATCGGCCCACGGGCATCGGCAATCGACACCCCGTCGATGCGCCCCATGCCGCTTTCCACCAGGTTCACCGCCGCCAGCACCTCCCAGGCAATGCCCGTTTCGGCGGCGGCGGCGCGGTAATACCGCAGCAGATTGGCGGCTGGCTCGGGGGGGATGATGCGCCAGGCGGGCACTTTCACGGCCAGGCTTTTGCCGCGGCGCATTTCCAGGAAGGCTCGCCGCGCCACCATGTGCTGATCCAGCACCGGTTGCCAGCGCGGTGGCAGGGAGGCACGCACCTGGTTGGCCAGCTCCGGCCGGGGTGCCAGCGCCCGATAGATCACCTGCTGCTGGTGGCCCAGTTGGGCCAGATCGGCGGCCGGGGTGGTGGGAGAGCGCAGTGCCGTTTCTACAGCCGTCAATAACCCAGCGATGGCGGCTGGATTGCTGGGTACGACGGGATAGGGGCGGCCGTCGGCGGCCCGGGGCAAGCGGGGATCCGTTGGCAGGGCCCCAACCCCACCGTTCGGCGCGCCGGTGGCCTGGGCGGACCCGAATGGAGGCGGCAGGCAGGCCACCAGGCCGAGCAGCAGGCTGGAGGCGGCCACACCCAGCAGCACCCGGCAAGCTCGCCGGGGGGTGAGTCCGCGGGGGTCAAGGGTGGAGGACATGCGGGCAGGCGGGTCTGGGCCCCGGGGATGAAGGGGCCGAGTGCGCCCAGGTTATCGGCTTGATCCCGCCCCGGAATCCCCCAGTCCCCGATCCGTTCAGGTGCCGCCGCTGGCGGCATGGGCCATCTCCGCCATCACACTGTCGAGGGAGAAGCTCGCTGCTTTTTGCCTGGGCGGGTACTCCTGGAAGGAGGCCAGGAATTGGGCCACGTAGGTCTGGGCCGGCACCAGCAGGAAGACATGGTCGAACATCCAGTCCCAATAGGTGTTGGAAGTGATGTCGGCCCGTTCGTAGGGGTCGGTGAGCAGGTTGAAAATCTTGGGCACCCGCAGCTTCACAAAGGGTTCTGCCCAGATCTGGCACGTGCCCTGGCACCGTTGCTCCAGGAAGACGAACTTCCAGTTGTCGTAGCGGAGGCCGGTCAGGTCACCGTCATCGGAGAAGTAGAAGAATTCCACCCGCGGGCTGGTGGCGGTTTTGCCGGTCCAATAGTCGAGCATGTTGTAGCCGTCAAGGTGAATCTTGAAGGTTTTGCTTCCAACTTGATGGCCTGTCAATAGTTTCTCTTTGACCATGGGTTCGCCCGCCGCAGCCAACAGGGTGGGCAGCCAGTCCAGGTGGCTGACAATGCCGGTGAGAATCGATCCGGCTTCGATGTGGCCGGGCCAACGCACCATGGCGGGCACGCGATAGGCCCCTTCCCAGTTGGTGTTCTTCTCGCTGCGGAAAGGGGTCATGCCGGCATCGGGCCAGCTGTTCATGTGGGGACCATTGTCCGTGCTGTACATGACGATGGTGTCATCGGTGACCCCAAGTTCGTCGAGGAAATCGAGCATTTGGCCGATGCAGTCATCGTGATAAAGCATCACGTCGTGGTACTCCGATTGCCAGCGGCCACTGCGACCCACGTCCTGGGGCCTGGCATAGGTGCGGAAGTGCATGTGGGTGGTGTTGAACCACACAAAGAAGGGTTCTCCAGTGGCCACCGCATCGCGAATGAAGCGCTTGGCTTCGGCCATGAACTCGTCGTCGGCCGTCTCCATGCGCTTGCGGGTGAGGGGGCCCGTGTTCTCGATGCGTTGGCTGCCGTCGCCATTGGCCCAACAATGCAGGACGCCCCGGGGGCCAAAGCGCTCCCGGAAGTTGGGGAAGTCGGCGGGTTGGGGATAGTCGCGCAGCTCCGGCTCTTCCTCGGCGTTGAGGTGATAAAGATTGCCAAAGAATTCATCAAAGCCGTGCATCGTCGGCAGGTGTTCGTCCCTGTCGCCGAAATGGTTCTTACCGAACTGGCCGGTGCGATAGCCCAGGGGCTTGAGCAGTTCGGCAATGGTGGGATCTTCGTCCTGGAAGCCCTGCTTGGCGCCGGGAAGGCCCACTTTGCTGAGTCCGGTGCGAAACACGCTCTGGCCGGTGATGAAGGCGGCGCGACCGGCCGTGCAGCTCTGCTCGGCGTAGTAATGAATGAACCGGGCCCCTTCCTTGGCGACCCGGTCAATGTTGGGGGTCTGATACCCCATCAAGCCATCGCTATAGCAACTCAGGTTGCTCTGGCCGATGTCATCACCCCAAAGGATCAGGATGTTCGGCTTGCTGTTGGGCATGGTCCAGGCTGAAAGGAACTGCCAGCAGCTTGACCAGCCCATTGCCGTTTGTCATCTCAGAAAACGAGAAGACATTCACCGAATCACGCTGTTTCGAAGGCCCTGGGAGCATCGCTCCGCCGGGGGACCATGGCGAGGAGGGTCTCGGCCTGGGTGCGGGGCCGGTTGTTCACCTGGCTCCGAAAGTGGGTCACCACGGCATCCTGCTGATGGGGGGCCAGAAAAGCCGAATCCAGCAGGTAGTACTCCGCGGCGCAGCCATAGGTTGTCGCCAGGCGGAAGAAATGTTCTGCTCCCGCCTTGTCACCCAGGTTCAAGGTCGCCAGGGCCCACAAGCTGGCCAGGCCCAATTGCCTCGGTTCCAGGCGGTGCGCTTCCCCCACCAGGGAACGGGCCTGGGCTTTTTGCCCCGCCAGGGCCTGCACCGTGGCGGCAATGGCGTGCAGGCTGCCGAAAGGTTTGTTCAGGATGTCGGCAGCGGATAAGCTGGCGAGTGCTGCTTCGGCGTCGCCCTGGCTGGCCAGGATCAGGGCTTCTGTTAAGTGGTTGAGGGGCAGGGAATAGGCCGGATTGATTGTTTGACGCTGCCGCTTCAGGGCAACCAGAGCGTCCTGGAAGTGGCCCAGATGGGCATGGGCCAGGGCCGCCAGCAGCCAGCCATGGGGACGCTCCGGGTCCAATCCCGTCTGCAGCAGCTGCAGAGCCAGCCGGGATTCCCCAAGGCACAGCAGCATCCTTGCCCAGCTTCGCTGGCCAGGGCCCGGTTCCTGCGCGATCGGTTGGTGGGTGCGGAAGGCCTGCTCAGCCTCCTGGGGCCGGCGGTGGAGCTGCAGCATCGTTTCGGCCTGCAGGGCCTGCAGTTCAACCGTCATGGTTTGCTGGGCTTGGGCTTGATCAATCAGGGCTTCAATCTGTTCCGACAGGCTGGTGGGATCGTCGCCGCCGCAGGCTCGCTGCAGCAACAGTGTGTCTGTCAGAGCCACCAGGGCGGGGGTGAAATGGGGCTGCTCTTTTAAACAGCGGCGCAGCAAGGATTCCGAATAGGAGAGCTGGTTGGGATCCTGTTGACGCAGGGC
>JAPLIF010000075.1:2738-3479 GCA_026389255.1 Cyanobacteriota bacterium | reverse complement strand
CGTAAGCAGGTTTTTGAATATGACGAGGTGATGAACAATCAGCGCAAGGCTGTCTATGGAGTGCGCCGTCGGGTGCTTGAGGGTAATGAGCTCAAGTCACAAGTCATTGAATTCGGTGAAAAGACAGTTAATGAAATTGTTGATGCCTATGTCAATCCTGATTTACCCCCCGAAGAATGGGACCTGACCCGTCTCTTGGACAAAGTTAAGGAATTCATCTATCTGCTCCAGGATCTGCAGCCCGAGCAACTGCAGGGACTTTCCACCGATGAGCTCAAGGCCTTTCTGCAGGAACAGTTGCGTAACGCCTATGACATCAAGGAAGGTCAGGTGGATCAGGTGCGCCCCGGCCTGATGCGCGAAGCCGAACGATTTTTTGTGCTGCAACAGATCGATACCCTCTGGCGCGAGCACCTTCAGGCGATGGATGCCCTACGGGAATCCGTCGGACTACGGGGCTACGGCCAGAAAGATCCGCTGATTGAATATAAAAATGAAGGCTATGACATGTTCCTGGAGATGATGACCCAGATGCGCCGCAATGTTATTTACTCCATGTTTATGTTCCAACCCCAGGTGCCCCAGGAAGTGGCCTCCGCCTGATTAGGTCCCCACTGGTTCGCCAGTTACTTTGTAGCCATGGGGGTGGCTGAGCTGCCATCTCCAGCCGTCGCTGCACATGTCTTCGAGGCTACGACTCGTGGCCCAACCGAGCACTTTCTGCGCCAGCGACGGGTCGGC
>JAPLIF010000075.1:0-2708 GCA_026389255.1 Cyanobacteriota bacterium | reverse complement strand
AGGACGCCGATCGACCCCTTCCCAGGGCACGGGTCGGCCCGTCACCTTCTCAAAGACACGCACCAGTTCCAGCACCGAATGGCCCTGGCCACTCCCTAGGTTCAGGGTGAGCAGTTGGGGGGGGGCAGGCAGGAGTCTTTGCACAGCGGCCCGGTGGCCCTCGGCCAGATCCATGACATGGATGTAATCCCGCACGCCGGTGCCATCGGCGGTGGGCCAGTCCAGGCCGTACACCCTGAGGCAGGGTTTTTGCCCCTGGGCCACCAGGTTGATCAGGGGAAAGAGGTTGCTGGGCTGACCCAAAGGAGCCTCGCCGAGGCGACCGCTGGGATGGGCGCCGACGGGATTGAAGTAACGCAGCCTGGCCATGCGCCAGCCCCCTTCACTGGCCGCCAGATCCGCCAGCATCTGCTCCACGGCCGCCTTGGTGTGCCCGTAGGGGTTGAGCGGTCGCACCGGCGCACTCTCCGCAATCGGCACCGAGTCGGGTAAGCCGTAGAGGGTGGCACTGCTGCTGAACACCAGCGTCCTGCAGCCCTGGGCAGCCATGGTCTGGAGCAGGCAGCGGCTTCCGGCCACGTTGGTGTCCCAGTAGCGCAGAGGTTCGGCTACGGATTCCGCTACAGCCTTCAATCCGGCGAAATGCAGCACCGCTTCCACAGCCGCCGTGCTGGAGGCCTTGAAGGCCCTTTCCAAATCGAAATTGGAGCGGATATCCCCCTGCAGCACCAGCAGTTGGCGTGGCTCGCCTGGGGTGCCCCAGAGCCCAGGAGCCAGCTGTTCCAGTGGGCCCAGCCCGGCCAGGGCGGCCACTTGATGCAGGGGTTCCGGGGAGCTGCCTTCAAAATTGTCGATCACCACCAGCGAGTGGCCCGCCTCCAACAGCGTCAGACAGGTGTGGCTACCAATGAAGCCAGCACCGCCGGTGATCAGCAGATGCGCCATGGTGATTGGGTGGCCCCCGCAACCGCTAACGCTAAAGGGTGCCTGTCGGGTTGGTCAGGACGAGGCTGGTGGAGGCAGCCCCTCCCCTAGAAACTCCAGGATTTCCCGATCAAGCAGGTTTTGTGCCCTGCCGGCGCAGGCTTCCAGTAGGGGACGCCCCGCCGCCACTTCCCGCAGGCAACTCTGCAGCTGGCTGACCTGACTTTCCAGGTTGTCGATGCGTTCCATCAGGTTGCGGATCACGCTGGCTTCCGCATCGGGAAGGGCCGAGTGGGCCAGGGGATCAATGCGCACACCGGATTGGTGAATGACCCGCCCAGGGATGCCGACCACCGTGCTGTCGGAGGCCACATCGCGAAGCAGTACGGAGCCGGCGCCAATGCGGGTGTTGGCCCCCACGGTGATCGCCCCGAGCACCTTGGCACCGGCTCCTACCACCACATTTTCCTTGAGGGTTGGGTGACGTTTGCCGTGCTGTTTGCCAGTACCCCCGAGGGTCACCCCCTGGTACAGCAGACAGTGGTCGCCGATGACCGAGGTCTCGCCGATCACCACCCCCATGCCATGGTCGATGAACACGCCTCGGCCGATGCGGGCGCCCGGGTGGATTTCAATGCCGGTAAGCAGCCTTGCCACCTGACTCAGGAGCCGGGGCACCAGGGGTACACCTAGTCGCCAGAGACGGTGGCTGATGCGATGCATCACTAAGGCATGGAATCCCGGATAGCAGAGCAGGATCTCCAGGGTGCTGCGGGCTGCTGGATCCCTCTCCTTGATGATGGCCAGATCGGCCCCCATCACCTGGCAGATGGTGCTGAGAGCGCGCATCAGACGGCCAGGAGGCCGATCTCCTTGCGTAGCTGGTCGATGGTGGCGGTGCCGAGATAGCTGCGGGCACAGTGCACCACGGGCAGGCGCATCAGCTGGGCCCGATTCTGCCTCAGGGTCTGTTCCACCAGGGGCAAGCTGGGCCGATCGCAAAGCACGTGGCTGGCGGCCCGCAGCAGGGCTAGCAGACGGCTACTGGTATCGGGATTGGCCGTCATAACCAGGAGCTCATTGCCCCTGATCGAGTGCAGGATGACCTCGGCGGCCCGCAGGATGCCGGGGCTGATGCTCACCAGCCCGACACAACTGCCCGAGCGCAGCTCCCGAAGCAAATCCAGTTCGTGGCGGAAATCGTTGAGATCCACCGGGACGGCGCGCACCCCGTGGCGCTGGGCGATCTCCTCCACGGGTTGCAGGAAATAGCGGCTGGTCACCACGGTGCCCTTGCTGGAACTGTCAAGCACCGCCTCCAGCTCTTCCATGGGCACCACTTCCACGGGGACGTCCAGGTTGGGTTCCAGCTCCTCGGCAATCAGCATGGAAGCGCCGATATCCTCCCGAGGGGTCGACACCAGCACCCTGGCGCCGCACCGCAGTCGCCAATCCACCTCCCGGGTCAGCATTTCGCGGGCCTGTTGCAGGGTGCATCCGGCGTTGAGCAGGCCATCAATGCTTTGACGCACCTCCCGATCAATATCGGGCAGGGCTTTGCTGCGCAGTCCCGGCGGCGGTTTGATTTCCCGGGGTTTCTGCTGGTCGCGCACATAGATGCCCGAACCGGCCATGGCTTCTACCACCCCATCGGTCTCCAGTTGCCGATAGACCTTGCTGATGGTGTTGCGGTGCAGGCCGGTCTGCATAGCCAGTTGGCGGGTGCTTGGTAACCGGTGCCCGGGGGGGTAGTGACGGGCGGCAATGGCGAAGCAGATCTGGTT
>JAPLIF010000359.1 GCA_026389255.1 Cyanobacteriota bacterium | reverse complement strand
TGGCTTCCCTGCCTGACAGCGCCGAACTCCTGAATCTGGAGCGGGACAGCCGGCGCCAGGGAACGGCTCTGGTGGCGGCCGATCTGCTCGGCATCTGGCGGTTGCAGCGGGTCTGGCCCCGCCGGGGCGGCGAGCCCTCCGGCCCCAGCAGTGCGCTGTTGCGGGGCCTGGGGGCCCGCCTGGAAATCAGCGCCCCAGGCCAGGGGGAGGGGCTTGGGCTTGTCAATGCCGTGGGCCTGGGGCCCCTGGAATTGCGCTTTGAGGGGCGCGCCCGTCTGGCGGGCCCGCGGCCCTTGCTGTGGTTCGGCTTTGATCAATTGCAGTTGCGCTTTGGCAGCCAGGTGTTGCTGCAACGGCCCTTGCCAGCCGCGGCAGCCCAGCGCCAACCCTTTTTTGCCCTGATCGGCAAGGGGCCGGGTTGGTTGGCGGCCCGGGGCCGCGGCGGCGGCCTGGCCGTTTGGCAGTGGCAGGCGCCCGCCCAGCCCTCGGGGGTCATGCCCCCTGATGATCCGGGCTGAGGGGCTCAGGCAGCGCTGGGGGGTTCATGGCCGCAGGCGCCGCAGGGCGCCAGAAGGGGATTCACCGAATCGCTGTTGATAATCGCGGCGAAAGCTGGCGACGCTGAGGTAACCGCAGTTCCGGGCCACGGAGGTCACGGTGGTTCCGGGGAGGGGGGCGAGCAACCGTTGCTGCGCCAGCGCCAGCCGTTGGCGACGGATGTATTGCATGGGACTACAGCCAAAGCGTTGTAGGAAGGCGTATTGGAGGCTGCGGCGGGAGTAGTGGGATTGGCGTTCCAGGTCGCTGAGGCTAAGGGGGCGATGGCAGTTGGCCTCGATCCAGGCGATCAGGGCCTCAATGGGTTCGCTCCGGCCGGAGGGGCGCGGCGGGGAGGGTTCGCTAGGCAGGGGTCCAAGCAACAGCCCCACGAGCCGCAGCAGCAGGTCATCCTGCCGCAGGCTCTCGGGCAGGGTGCCGCCGGCCATGGTGGCCGCATTGAGCAGGGCCAAGGCGCGATAAAGGCTGAGGAAAAGGGCCGCTTGCTCCGGTTGGTCGTACTGCAGGAGCTGGGGTGATTCCAGTAGGCCAGTGGGCTCCCGGGGGGCCGCCGGGCCCGCCATCCCCTGCCGCACCTTGGCGATGGCGTTGCGGGGTAGGCGCAGAACCACCCCCGCCAGCACATCGCTGCTGACCTGCCAATCGCCGCCCGGAAGATAGAGAACTGTGGAACCGGCCCGATTGTCGAGTCGCCTTCCGCCGACATCAAAGTGCCCGACCCCCTGGTACGGAACGCTCAACTGGGCCTCGTCCACGCCCTCAACCCGGCCACAAATGCCACTGCCCCAGTTGCTGATCACGGTGATGGCGCCGATCCGTAGCCCGCCGCTCAGCACCTGGAAGGGCTGATGCCGCTGGAGGGCATCGCAGGTGCGCACCGGCAGCAGGCTTTGGAGCCTCTCGGCGAACTGAACCGGATCGTTGCAGACGTGGGTCTGGGGCAGGCCCAGCAGGGGCAAACCGGCGGGGTTGGCGCCACAGGCCTGCCAAACGGGGGGGATGGAAACCAGGTTCAAAAAGGGCTGGCTAAGGCGGAGGATCGCGCCATCTTGAAACAAGAACGCACAATTAAGCGTTGAGTTGCAGCAGGTCCCGGCAACCGGTGATCGCTTGCACCGCCATCAGCAGGGCGACCAGGGCGTTGGCCGCCAGGTGCAGGCGCCGTAAGAGAGGTCGGGTGCGGATTTCCGGGGCCGCCGCCATGGCGAAGAGCAACAGGCCGCAGAGCAGCCAACCGCCCCAGAAATGGGAGCGCCAGAAGGTCCAATTCAGGGGGTTGTCGCTCCAGCGGGGCACCTCCGGCTGGAGTCCCAGCCCCAGCAGCGCCAGCCAGCAGGTGAGGGCGAAGCAGGCCCGCAACCAGGGCCGTTTGACATGCCAGAGGGCCAGGCAGGAGGCCAGGGCCGCGGCGGCCCCCAGCCCCAGGGCCAGGGGCCGCTGGGGCCAGAGGGTCCCTGGGGCCTGGGCGCCCGTATTGAGGGCACCTGTGACAAGGGAACCGGAGTGGAGGAAAGACCAGCCCAGGGCCAGCAGCACCGCCAGCACCATGGCGGTGGTCAGCCAGCGGCCGTGGTCGATGTGTTCGGGGCCCACCGAGGCCGGCAGGGGGTATTGACCCAAGCGCCGCTCCCGCACGTGGATGCCGATGCGGATCGTGGCGCCGATGACGGGATAAACGAACAGCACCATCAGCAGGGGATGGAGCAACGAGAGCCACTGCAGGGCCGTCAGGGGGGGCGAGGCCAAGGCCGGGGTCACAAGCGGAGTCATGGAAGCACCCCAGGCCAGGCCTGGCGGATCAGCAACAGGGAAAAGTAGGGGGCCTCCCGGGCCGCCACCTCGGAGGCCGGCAGCAGTTGTTGGTCGGGCCAGCCGACCCGCATCGCGAACAGGGCCTGCTCCAGCAGGCCCCGCTGCTCCAGCAGGGGCCGCACCCAGGGCCAGCGACGGCCGAGTTTGAGCAGGGCCAGTACCCAGCCGCCGCTGGCCGCCTGGGCCAGCAGCTGGTCCAACCACCCCACCAACCCCCACCACCAACCCCAGCAGCACAAAGCTGGCACTAGCAAACAGGGAGACATCGCCTTCGCAGAGCAGCACCACCCGTCGTCCTGCGGCCCGTTCGGCGGCGAGCCGGTCGGCGGCCAGCCCCCAGGCGGCCCGCAACGTGGCGGGGTCTTCCACCATGGGCAACAGCAGGGGTAGGTGGTGCTGGCGCTGGTGCAGCCAGGGCCTGGCGATCGTGGCGGCCATGCCCTCGGCACCCTCCCGGGCCACCGGATAGGCCACGGTATCGGCGGCGGCGATGGCCCGCACCGCCGCAACGGTGAGCAGATCGGGATCGCCCGGACCCACCCCCACCAGGGTGAGACCGGGGCTGGCCGCTTGGGCTGGCCCAGGGAAGCGGTTGATGGCGGCGCCTGGTATCTGCCCCCCTTTCTAGGCTGGAAGCCTGCCCGGGCCCCAAGGGCTTCCAACCCGCCCCTCTCGCCCCAGCCCCTAACGCCTCCGACGCCATGAGCCTGCTTGTGATCCATCCTGCGGCGGGCCAGCCGTCAGCCACCGCCTTGCGTACTGAGGATTCCGACCAGATCCAGGCGGAACTGGCCGCCCGCGGCATCCGCTTCGAGCGTTGGTCGGCGGAGGTGGAGCTGCCGGCCGAGGCCGACCAGGAGGCCATTCTGGCGGCCTATGGGGCCGAGATTGCCCGGGTGCAGGCCACGGGCAACTACCCCACGGTGGATGCTATCCGCCTGGCGCCGGACCACCCCGATCGGGCCAGCCTGCGGCAGAAGTTTCTGGCCGAGCACACCCACAGCGAGGACGAGGTGCGCTTCTTCGTCGAGGGCCGGGGATTGTTTGTGATCCATCTCGAAGGGGAGGTGCTGCAGGTGCTCTGTGAGAGCGGCGATTTCCTGCGGGTGCCCGCCGGCACCAAGCACTGGTTTGACATGGGCAGTGCCCCCCACTTCACCGCACTCCGCTTCTTCGACAACCCGGCCGGCTGGGTAGCCGAGTTCACGGGCGATCCGATCGCCAGCCGGTATCCGTTGCTGGATTGAAAGGCGGGC
>JAPLIF010000116.1 GCA_026389255.1 Cyanobacteriota bacterium | reverse complement strand
GCGTGTGCAGGCGACGTAAAGCAAATGGCGCTCGGTGTCATAGACTTCCTGCAAATCGGCATCGTCGCCAACCGTCTCAATGCGCTCCTGCAAGGGAATGATCTCATCGTCGCATGCCATGACTACCACGGCGCGGAACTCCAATCCCTTGGCCAGGTGCATGGTGGAGAGGGTGGCCTTGCTGCCGAGGCGCATGGCCGAAAGCTGCAGTCGCTCGTAGGGCAGCTCCGCCAGCTGCAGAGCAGCCTCGGCACGGGGGATCTCTGACTCGCTGCGTACGAAGACGCCGAACTCCCTGGGGGTGAGGCCCTCGCTGCGCCGCTGCTCAATCCAGGCAGCGACCTGCTCGGTTTCGCTGTCGGTGTCCTCGCATTCCCGGATGGCAGGCTCCGGTCCGTTGAAGATGGAAATGGCACCGCGGCGGTCCTGCACGTTGCCGTCCACGTCGCGGGACTCGGGATCAAGCAGCTGATCGGCTTGGCGGCGGATCTGATGGGAGGTGCGGTAGTTGATGCGCAGGGTGCGCGAGCGGCCGCGGATATCCACGCCGTACTGGGTCCAGGAGAAGGGCTGCTGGAAGATGCGCTGGCCGAGATCCCCCGCGAAGAACAGAGAATCGGTGCTGGTGCCCGCCAGAGCGGCCAGGAGCCGGAGCTGGCCAGCGGTGATGTCTTGGCATTCATCCACCACGATGTGCTGATAGGGCCTGGCGCAGCTGCGGTGGAGCTGCTCAGCGGTGCGATGGAAGAGCTGGTGGGACGTGATCTGGCCAGAGCGCTCCAGCTCCTGGAGGACTGCGGCAAAACCCTCCCAGAGCAGGCGGCGTTTGGCCTCGTTGAGGCGGCTCTTGCGGCCGAGGCGGCGAACATCGCGGTAGCTGTCCCAATCGCGCAGCCCGAAAGCATCGACGATCTCGTTGAACTCCTCCACCACGAAGGCATCGCCATAGACGCGGATGATCTCCGCCGGCGCATGCCGCTGAATCAAGGCGCGAAGCTCCTCGGGAGTGATGAGCTGCGGCTTACCGAGCTGGGCGGCGTGCATCCGCTCGCCAAGGTCTTGCATTGCCAGCACATCCAGGCGCTCAATCAGGCTGGGCTCCCCCTGGATCAGGCGATGGAGTTTGTCCTGCAGTAGGGCCGCCAGGGGCTCGGAGAAGGTGGTCAGCAACACCCTGGCTTCGGGGTTGTTGCGAGCCAGATGAACGGCGCGGTGCAGGGCCACGACGGTTTTGCCCGTACCAGCAGAGCCCTGCACGCGGGTGGGGCCATTGAAGGAGCGGCTCACCCAGTCAGCCTGGCTGGGATGCAGGAAGACGATCCAGCGCTCCCAGGGGTAGTCCAGCGCCCGAGCCAGCTCTTCGGTGCCGGTGAGCACCCGGAAGCGGCGCTGAGCATCGGGGTGCTCGTAGGGATTGCTCTGGTCTGGCTGCCTCACCTCCGGCTTGGTGGGTGTGGTGCCAGTCGCCAGATCGATGATGGCTTCGGCAGCCTCACCGGGGAGGTGGGATGCGATCACCAGCAGCATGTCGTCGTCCGCTGTGCGGACATCCGGAATCCACTCGGCAGGAACGCCGTAGCTGAGCAGGTCGGCTTCCGTGAGGTTGGAGAGAGGCCGCTTGGGCTCAGGGGCTGCCGGTGCTTCTGCGGGGATGTGGAGGGGGATCTGAATCTCGCGAACCGTTTCGCGGATCTCGACGATCTGGGCGGCGCCGGTGACGGGATGGGTTTCGATCTTGCGGCGCGATGCCCAGTCGTAGGCGGGATCGTGATGGTCGACGTAGCAGAGCATCACACTGCCCTCGACCCGGTGGAAGATCAAGCGAATGTCGCGGCTGGCACGAGCTGACCAGAAGTTCTTGTCTTTGATGTTGTCGAGTCGGTGGCACTGCAGGCCTGGATGGGCAGGATTAATTTGCAGCTCGAAGGCGGCGAGCTTCGCGGCTTTCTGATCTTCGCCACTGAGCTTCTCAAGGCTGGATTGGAAGCTGTCGGCGAGGAGAAAGGCCATGGGATTGTGTTTCAGAAGCCGAATGAGGCCATGGTCATGCCGTGGTCGTTGGCGACAGCCAGCAGGCGGCTGCGAAGCTCGTTTGCCGCAAGCGGCAGCTCGGCTGCACAGTGAATCGCTGCTTCGGCCCGTTCGTAGAGGACCAGGGCCGATTCGCCGTTGTGGGCATTGCTGTAGAGCAAGCCATCGATGGGTTGTTCTTCGGCAACGACGGTGTCGTAGAAAAAGCGTGACCACTGCTGACTCAGCGATCGGTCAGCCGTGGCATTGAGCGCCGCAACGCTTCCTGCTCTCATGGCACCGCTGCCTCGTAGATCGAGCAGGGCCATGGGGCGGTTTGTGCGCAGCAGTGCCAGCTGGCAACCATGTGGATCAATGACCCCTGTGTCTCCGAAGACTTCGACCACACAAGACGACAGAGACGGTGCGCTGTAGTGGATTCCACGCAAGTGGCCATCGGCGTGGTGATCAAAGCGTGAGAACGGACCGTCGTACCGGAAGCCGCATGCACTGCTGCCATAGGGCTCCGGTCTGTAGATGCGCAACAACGGAGCCGCCATGGGCAGGATCTCAATCAGCGGAGACGTGGACCTGCGGGGAGGGGGTGGATCAATCCTGACCACGACCCACCTGGCATGCTTCCGCCAAGACCTCTTCGAGGCGACCTTGGCGGAGCAGATCCACGGGAGTGGAGCCGCCAAAGACTGAATGGGGCTTCTGCAGCCAGCGGGCTTTGGCCAGGTTGGAAACCTGCAGGGCCTGCAGCACCTGGGCCAGGCCGTTGATCACACCGTTGGGGCCCTCGGCGTCGAACTGCCAGAGGGGAAAGCGCCATTTTCCCTGATCCAGGATCCCCAGCAGGGTGCTGGCCTTGAGTCGGTCGTGCACCGTCTGGCGGCTGCCGGTGGCAAGGAGCTCGTTCACCTCGGCTGAGCCGATGGTGCTGGCCAGGAGCTGGCGGCGCAGGGCAAAGCTGCGCCGGAGTACCTCGAACTCAAGCTGGGCGGCATTGGCGGGGGCCGCTCCAAGCCAATCGGTGAGCGGCTCCTCCTCGTTGAGCCTGGCTGCCTGGGCGGACTCGGCCGCTGAGGAGAGGGCCTGCAGCAGGGCATCCTGGGCAGCCGAATCGAGCGGAGAGCGCCGTAGCTGATCGAGAACGGCAGTCTGAAACGCAGCCTGCGGGGTCATGAGGCTCACCATGCACCTTCCCACCTTAGCTCAGGCCGTAAGAGATGTAAGAGCCTCCTGGCCGATGTCGCTGACTGGTGGCGCAAGCTGTCAAAAGGATGGTTCTTGCCTAGAGTTCCCCTACTCGGGAGGTTCGTGATGCCAGCGCGAGCGCTGAAGGAGCTGGAGATCAGCGATGTCGAGGATATACTAAACAAAGAAGAATGGAGACCTCCTTTCTTCTCCTGTCGCGTAGAGAGCGACATTGATTCTCTTGGTGATCCGGCACTTTGGGTTTGGGTTGTTTACGATGTTAAGGAAGTCGATTTGGATGCAGCGCATCAAGCCGAGAGAAAAATCCAGAGTCTGATCTCAGAAGCAGGAGATGAACGCTGGGTCTACGTCAGATTTCGAACCCGCGAAGAGGATGCTGATACCGATGATGACAATGATGAGGACAGCTCATGGTCCGATGATTCGGCTAAATCTGATACCGGGAGCGTGAATTCATGAGTCTGCCTCAGAACCTCTTGGCTCTGTGCGAAACCATGCTGCCTGGAGAAAACCAGCGAGGCCGCCCCGATGCAGCGACACTGAAGCG
>JAPLIF010000019.1 GCA_026389255.1 Cyanobacteriota bacterium | reverse complement strand
CTACCGGGGATTCCACCGTTTGATGCGCATGTTGCCGCTGCTGCAGGCCCTGCGCCCCCGGGCCCACGTCATTCTGGTCGGCGGCGACGAAGTGGCCTATGGCCAGCCCCCCCCAGGGGGGGGGACCTGGCGGGAGGCGTTACTGCGGGAGCTGGGCGATCGCCTCGACTTGGGCCGCATCCACTTCGTCGGCCGCATCCCCCACCCCCTGCTGCACGACCTTTTCCGCGTCAGTGCCTGCCATGTCTATCTAACGGTGCCCTTCGTGCTGAGCTGGAGCCTGCTGGAGGCGATGGCCTGCGGCGCGGTGGTGGTGGGCTCGGCCACGGCACCGGTGCAGGAGGTGATCGCATCCGGGGTCAATGGCCTGCTGGTGGATTACTTCGACGCGGAGGCCTTGGCCTCCACGATTGCGGCGGTGCTGGCCGATCCCCAGGGCCATCGCCCCCTGGGGCTGGCGGCCCGGGCGACGGTGGTGGAGCGCTACGACCTGAAGCGGGTCTGTTTACCGCAACAACTGAAGTTGGTGGATGCGGTAGCCAACCGCAAAAGGCCCTGAACCCTTAGATCGCTACCCCATCGCCATCGAACAGGCACCAGCCCAACGGGTCCACCTCCAGATGCACCTCCTGATCCAGATGGACGGTCTGCTCCGGCGGCACCCGAACCACCACCAGATGATCCCCCGCCACTAGACGGCAGGTGATCACCTGCTCGTTGCCCAAGGCCTCCAGATGGCAGACGCGGGCAGCCAGGGTCTGGGACGGGGACGGGGACGGGGACGCCGTGAGCCGCAGGTGTTCGGGGCGCAGCCCGGCGGTCAGGGAGTGGCCCCGGAGGCCCCCTAGGGGGGCGGCTGCCTCCGGGGCCACGGTCAGCCGCTGGTCGGCCAGGGCCAGCTGATCGGGCCCCACCACGGTCACGGGCAGCAGGTTCATGGGCGGACTGCCGATGAACTGGGCCACAAACAGATTGGCGGGGTGGCGATAGAGCTCCATCGGCGTTCCGAGTTGCTGCAGGCGTCCCTGGTTCAGCACGGCGATGCGGTGGCCCATCGTCATCGCCTCCACCTGGTCGTGGGTGACATAGAGCGTGGTGGTGCCAAGACGGCGCTGCAAGGCGACGATCTGGGCACGGGTGCCATGGCGCAACTTGGCGTCGAGGTTGCTGAGGGGCTCATCCATCAGAAACACGGAGGGCTGGCGGGCGATCGCCCGCCCCAGGGCCACCCGCTGCTTCTGCCCCCCTGAAAGTTCTTTGGGGAGCCGATCAAGTAGGGAATCCAGTTCCAGCAGGCCGGCCACCTCGGCGACCCGGGCCTCGATGCGGCGCTCCCGCAGGGAGGGCACCTGCAGGCCCTGGGGCCAACCGCGGGCCAGTTGGTGGAGGGAATCCTGGAATTGCTGGGGCAGGCTGCGGGGCCGGCTGCGGCGCAGCCCAAAGCCGATGTTGTCCCGCACACTCAGGTGGGGATAGAGGGCGTAGCTCTGGAACACCATGGCGACGTCCCGCTGGGAGGGCCGCAGCCCCACCACCGAGCGGCCCCCGACGCTGATCGCGCCGCTGCTGGGGGTCTCCAGGCCGGCCAAAAGCCGCAACAGCGTGCTTTTGCCGCAGCCTGAAGGACCCACCAACACAAGGAACTCGCCATCGGCCACCGCCAGATCCAGATCCCGCAGGACGGTCACCGGCGCTGAGCCCCGGCGGGGGGGGTAGATCTTGCTGACCCCCTGGAAGCGAACCTCGGCCAATCAGGCGCTGCGACGGGCGGATCTTAGGGTTACGGACTGGGTCCTGGGCATCGTATCCCGTGCAGTTCATTGATCAGGCACGGATTTCCGTGCGAGCCGGCCGCGGCGGTGACGGCATCATGGCCTTCCGCCGTGAGAAATACGTGCCGGCCGGGGGCCCCTCCGGCGGCGATGGGGGCCGGGGCGGCGATGTGCTGTTGGAGGCCGATGCCAACCTCCAGACCCTGCTGGACTTTCACTACCGGCGCCTGTTTGCCGCCGACGACGGTACCAAGGGGGGAGCCAATCGCTGTTCGGGCCCAAGCGGCCATCACCTGGTCATCAAGGTTCCCTGTGGCACGGAGGTGCGGGATGCCCGCACCACCATCCTGCTAGGCGACCTGACCAGCCCCGGTGAGAGCCTGTTGGTGGCGGCCGGGGGCCGGGGGGGCCTGGGCAACGCCCACTACCTCAGCAACCGCAACCGGGCCCCGGAAAAGTTCACCGAGGGCAAGGAGGGCGAATCCTGGCTGCTGCAGCTCGAACTCAAACTCCTAGCGGAGGTAGGCATCATCGGCTTACCGAATGCCGGCAAGAGCACCCTGATCGCCGTACTTTCGGCGGCAAGGCCCAAGATCGCCGATTATCCCTTCACCACCTTGGTGCCCAATCTTGGGGTGGTGCGGCGCCCCAGTGGCGATGGCACCGTGATTGCCGATATTCCCGGGTTGATTGCGGGGGCTTCCCGGGGAGCTGGCCTGGGACACGCTTTCCTGCGTCATATCGAAAGAACCCGGGTCCTGATTCACCTGCTCGATGCCGGCAGCGAGGACGTTGTGGCCGATCTCAAGGTGGTAGAGGCGGAACTGAAGGCCTATGGCCATGGACTGGAGGGTCGTCCGCGCCTGGTGGTGCTGAACAAAATTGATGTGGTGCCCCCGGAAGATCTGGGGGCCCTGGCCAATGCCGTGAGCCAGCATTGCGGAGGGCATCGGCCCCTGTTGATTTCAGCCGCAACCTCCAAGGGACTGGATGCCCTGTTGGTGGAGGTCTGGAAGCAACTCAAGGAGCTGGACGAGGCCCAACGGATCCTTGAGAGTTCGTCCCCGCCGTCGCTAGCCGCCCATCAATCGTCGTAGACGCGGCATTCGGGGGCTTCGGGGTTGAGATCGCAGTAGACCTCGAGGGGGCTGGGGTCGTGGCTGTCTTCGGGATGGTGCTCCTTGTACTCCTTCAGACCCTTGAGTTCCTCTTCTAGGTGGCGGACCTTGCCCAAGTTGCCCTCGGCCTTGGCGGCCTCGATCTCCACCTGATCCTTCTGGATGTGGTCGTCGATGCTTTTCATGACGTCGCCGGCCCAGAGGGGCCGGAATTCGGCTCGACCACCATACGGGGGGCCTGCCGGTGCGGCGGACTTCCACCGGGTCTTGTGCGCTGGCGCTGATGAAAAGCCGCCCCGCGGGCCTCTGGGCCGGCGGCTCAGCCGGCCAGATCACTCAGCTCCAGCCAGCGTTCTTCAGCGCTGGCAATGCGTTCCAGCAGGGCGGCCAGTTCGTGGCTGAGGGCCTCCAGTTCTCCGTAATCGCCACCGGCGGGAAGGGCCATTTGGTTCTCCAGCCGCTGACGCTGATCTTCCCAAGCCGGCAGATCCTGCTCGATGGCGGCCAGTTCCCGCGTTTCACGAAAGCTGCGGCGCCGGGGCAAGGCTGGGGTGGCCCGTCCCTCGGCCGACGCAGGGATCGGATCCGGCCCGGTCCCTGATCCCGCCACAGCCGGCGAGGGGCCCAGGGGCTGGGAGGCTGCCGCAGTGGCCAGCTGGTGCTCCAGATAGGCGCTGTAGTTGCCCTCAAAACGCCGCAGTCGGCCCGCTTCAAAACTGAACAGCCGGTCCACGGTGCGATCCAGGAACCAGCGGTCGTGGGAAACCACCACCACGCAGCCTTGAAAATCCTCCAGAAAGTCCTCCAGCACCGTCAAGGTCGCCACATCAAGGTCGTTGGTCGGTTCATCCAGCAACAACACATTGGGGGCACTGATCAGCAGCCGACACAGATGCAGCCGGCGCCGCTCGCCGCCGGAGAGCCGTGCCACGGGCTGGTGCTGCTGGGCAGGTGGAAACAGAAAGCGTTCCAGCAACTGGGAGGCACTGAGCTCCACCCCATCCACTTCGACCCGGCTCGCCTCCTCCTGAACCACATCGATCACCTTGCGCTCGGCCCCCCGCCCCGCGTCGCCGGACTGCAGGGCGGCGCTGTGCTGATCGAAATAGGCCAACCGCACGGTGGAACCCAGCTCCAGTCGGCCCTGTCTGGGGGCCAGACGGCCGGCGATGGCATCCAACAAACTCGATTTGCCGACCCCATTGGGTCCAATGATGCCGATCCGGTCCTCGGGCCCGAAATCGTGGCTGAAGCCCTCCAACAACGGACGATCACCGACCTGGATCGCCAGGTTTTCCGCTTCGATGGCGCGCTTGCCGAGCCGACGGGCCGTGGAGCCCATCTGCAAAGCCGCCTTGGCCTGACGCACCGGCTGCTCCCGCATCGCTTCGATGCGCTGCAGACGGGCCTTTTGCTTGGTGCTGCGAGCCTTTGGGCCCTGGCGCAGCCAGGCCAGCTCGCGGCGGAGGCTGCCCCTGAAACGGGCCGCCCCCGCAACCTGGGCCTCCTCCTCCTCGGCGCGGCGGGCCAGATAGGTGCCGTAATTGCCCTCATAGCCGCGGGCTTCCCCCCCCTCCACCGCCACAATGCGCCGGGTGACCCGATCCAGGAGATAGCGATCGTGGGTGACGAGCACCAAGGCGCCCTTAAAACGATCCAACCAGCCCTGTAACCACTCGACCCCATCGGCATCGAGGTGGTTGGTGGGCTCATCCAGCAGCAACACATCGGGCTCGGCCACCAGGGCCGCGGCCAGGGCAACGCGGCGGCGGTTGCCACCGGAAAGATCCCCCACCCGTTGGTCGGGGTCCTGAAGCCCGACCCGGGCCAGCACCTCCTGGCAGCGCCGCTCCAGGGTCCAGGCCTGGCCGGCTTCAAGATCTTGG
>JAPLIF010000291.1 GCA_026389255.1 Cyanobacteriota bacterium | reverse complement strand
GACCTCCAGGCGTTCGAGCTGCAGGGCCTGCTCCTGGCGGCGCAGATCGAGGGAAACGAAATGGCGCAGATGCTCCAGGGGGATTTCACCCCGCAGCTGCAGTTTGAAGGGAATCGGCCTCTCGCCATCAGCACGCGGTAACTGACGCACCTTGACGACAAAATCCTGGGTTTCGGGGCGGGTGTAAATCAATTCACCGCGCACTGAAAAGTAATCGTCTCCTTCGGGGAGCCCGTCAGGACCCGCCGGCTCTTCCGCGTCCTGGGCCAGGGTGCTTGGCTCCCAGACGCCCACCATTTGCAGATGCAACTGACCCTCTTCCCGGGAGCGGGGATACACCACCCAGAGATGGGGCAGGGATAAATCCAGATGGCGGCGCATCAGGGTGAGCAGCCGGCCCAGCACGACCGCTTCAATGGCCTGTCCATCGGCGGTGCGGATCGCGCCCCGGGTGGGAACGGCCGGATCGCTGGGTTCGTAAATCCCACGGACGACACCGATGGCCCTGTATTGCAGCGGTTCGGTGACCGGGGGAATGGGGTGCTGACGCATGGTGGGGGGAGAGCCTGGGAGCCGCGCGGCAGCCCCAGACGGCGGTGTGGTCAATGTAGCGAGCGTGAACAGTAGTCTCCCTGCGGGCCTTGCCCCTTTGTTTCAGGATGTCGAACCAGCCCCGCCGCTTCGGAGCCTATGGGCTCGCCGCCGCCATGGCCCTAACGCTGATGGCCTTGGGGGCGGGTTGGTGGCTGGGCCAGCGCAGCGGCGGCAACCCGTCGGGGGATCCGCGCCGCGCCATTCTGGAGAAGGAAATTAATGGGCTCGTGCAGCGGGAAGAGCGCCACGAGGCCACTAATACGGATCGCCAGCGGCTGCTCGAATTGCTGGTGGGTCTGGGCCGGAAGCAGGAGGCCATCGCCCTGCTGGAGCCCATGGCCGATCGGGAACCGGAACGGTGGTCCCTGCGGTTGATGCTGGCGGAACTGCGCAGGGCCACCGGTGATCCGACCGGAGCGGAACGGGAGTTGCGTCAGATTCTGAGCCGCCAACCCCATCAGGTGCAAGCGCTGCAGTTGATGAGCCTGCTGCAACTCGAACAGGGCCAGGGCAGCCTCGCCCTGCGCCAGGTCCAAGCGGCCTACACCGCTACCACCACCCCCGGGATCCAGCCCCAAGCCCTGGGTATCGGGCTGCTGCTGGCCGAGATCCAGGACCGCATGGGGCAAATGGTGCAGGCCAAGGCCACCTGTCAGCAGCTGGCGGCCGCCTTCCCCCAGGATCCTCGCCCCATGGTGGCCCTGGCCCTGCTGCTCCAGAAAAGTGGCGATACCCCCGCTGCCTTGACGGCCCTGACCAACGCCAAGCAACGCAGTGGCAAGACCGGCACCTCCGATCCGGTGCTCGACAAACTGGCGGCGACCTGGTCGATGTTGGCGGTGCGCTCGCCAGCCAACGCCGGAACAGCCAAGCCAGGCAAAGGGGTGGCCAGTCCGCCTACGGTCCAGCCAGCCCCGGACGGGTCGCTGCCGGTGCCGGCGTATCAAAATCCTTGAGCGCCTTATCGACGGCCTGGCCTGGGGAGGTGGCGTCATCCATGGCCGTGCTGCGCCGCAGCCGATTCATCAGGTCGATGGGATTGGTGGCGTCCAACACCGAGGATTTGGCCCCCGCGCCGTCATACACCTGGCGTTCCTGGGGACTGGTGCCCAGGGTCTGTCCGTATCCGGCCACTTGGGCGACCACGGGCCCAGAGAGCGCCAGAGAGGCAGGGGCAAGAGCCAGCAGGCTCAGGGTCAGGAAGGAACGGGCCATGGGGTGGCGGGGCGCCGACGGCCAATGGCCAACGGTCAGCGGTGAATGTGAACGATGCTAGGGGGCCCTGCGCAGAGCCCGGCTTGCGGATCGCCACCTGGAACGTCAATTCCCTGCGCATGCGATTGGACCAAGTGCTCGCCTGGTTGGGGGAGGAGCGTCCTGAAGTCCTCTGCCTGCAGGAAACCAAGGTCAGTGATGACCTTTTTCCTCTGCAGCCCATCGAGGCCCTGGGTTACCGGGCCGTCTTTAGTGGCCAGAAGGCCTACAACGGTGTGGCGATCCTTAGCCTCCTGCCCGTGGAGGACCTCCGCATCGGCTTCGATGGATTGCTGCCCAACGATGCCGAGGCTGGGGGGTTGGCCGAACAGAAGCGGGTCATCACTGCCCTGATTGAGGGTATCCGGGTGGTGAATCTGTACGTTCCCAACGGCGCCTCCCTGCGCTCGGAGAAGTACGCCTACAAACTGGAATGGCTGGCCTGCCTGGAGCGGGCCCTGCGGGCCCTGCAGGCGGAAGGGGATCCGTTGGTGGTGGTTGGGGATTTCAACATCGCCCTTGAGGACAGGGATCTCCATGCACCCGAGCGGCTGAGCGGCGGCATCATGGCCAGTGGCGCCGAGCGGCTGGCCCTGAAGCAGGCGCTGGGGCCCGATCTGACGGATGTGTTTCGGGTGTTCGAATCGGCGAGCGGCCATTGGAGCTGGTGGGATTACCGCAGCGGCGCCTGGGAGACGGGCCGCGGCTGGCGGATCGATCACATCTATTTGGACGATCAACTGCTGGATTTCGCCACCGGCTGCGTGATCCACCAGGGTCTGCGGGGTAACCCCCAGCCGAGTGACCACACGCCGGTGGTGGTGCATCTGGCCTGGCCCCCCACCGAGGCAGACCAGGACGAGGAAGCGGACTTGTTCTGATCGCTTGGGGCGGCGGATCCCCTTGTGCGCCGCGCCGGCGGCGTTACAACCCTGCCAACGATGGCGGACGGCATGGCTCGCTTTTGCGCTTCCAGGTCCTTGGCGCATCAGGATGGGAGCCGCAGCCTCCGCCGTCGCCTCCTCCGCTGGATCACGATTGGGAGTGGTTTAGGGCTGGCATGGCTCCCGGCGCCTCCGGGGCGAACCAACGGAGCGGCCCAGGATTACCCCGTTCGTCCCAGCCCTCCGGCCGCCTCGGTGGTGGCCAACCTGGCCCCTGCCAACCCCAGCGTTGGGGCCGGGCCAGGCCGGTGCCCTGCGCCAACCTTGGCCCAGGGCCGGCGCACGGTGGCGGGGGCCAGGTTGCGGTATCCCTTGACCCGGTGGGCCGGGGAAATCTCTCCCTACGGCTGGCGTTATTCCAATGCCCGCGGTGCCTGGCGCATGCACAGCGGCATCGATCTGATCAGCCCGCCGGGCACGCCGGTACTGGCGGTGATGGCGGGCCAGGTGGCCCGGGTCGACACCATCAGCGGCTATGGATTGGCGGTGATCGTGGACCACGGCAACGGCTGGCAGAGCCTTTATGCCCACCTGCAGGCGGTGGCGGTGCGTCCCTGCACGGTGATCCCGGCAGGGGGCCAGCTGGGGTGGGTGGGCCGTAGCGGCAGCGCCAGCACCGACCACCTCCACCTGGAACTCAGGAGTGGTACGGGCCCATCCCAGGTGGCGGTGGACCCGGCGAAGTATCTACCCCGGCCTTAATCCCTTCGAATGGCTGACTTTCGTCTGGTCCGGCCGCCGCCGAGGGATCAGTCGCTGTCGAGGCCCAGCAGCAGGACCCGGGCGGCATTAACGGCCTGCATGGTGTCGTGGGCACCGCCCCGATCGGGGTGGTGCTCGGCCGCCGCCCGTTTCCAGGCCCGGGTTACATCCGCTTCCCGCAGCCTGCCGGCGAGGGCCAGGCCCAGGCGATGGCGGGCCTGCATCGCCTCCACATCGGGACTGCGGCCGAGGGGGGAACGGTCGGCGGCGCTGAGGCCTGTGCCCCGCCGCTTGCGGCCGGGACTGCCCTTGCCGCCGGCCTCCTTGGGTTTGGAGCCTCCGCTTCCCCCTGCACCCTGGAAGCCACTGGCGCCCCTGCCCTTCGAGGCACCGAAACCCTTGGACTCACGTTCGGCACGGGCCTGCTGCTGGCCAGGGGCCGATCCAAAGACAACCAGGGGCAAGGACATGGTGGGCAAGGCATCAGGCCCAGCTGGGCGGGCCGATGCTTACCTTTGCACAGCCGCCCCTTTCAGGTTTGCATCGCAGCCAACCCTGGATGGGACCAGAACCAGGCCTGGCGATTGATCAACAGCCCAATCAAGAACAACAGCGCCATTAAGAACACTTGATCGGCACGGGAATCGGGAACAACAATATCGGCGATCAAATGGAATAGGTTGGTGACGCTATAAACCACGCTCAGCCAGAAATGCCAGCGCCGCCAGGGGCTCCATCGACCACCGCCACTGCCACACCCATCACTGGCCGCCCAGGTGATGAGCAGTAGGGCCATCAGCGGCAGCAAAAAATATCCCAGCATCGCCCGATACACCAAGGGCACTTGGGCCGGATTGACAGTACTGCCGATGGCCACGGAGAAGCCATGGAAGAGGGGCATTAAGCCAAGCTGAACATGAAACAGCATCGCCAACAAATAGGCTGTCCATAGACTGCGCAGCCGCAGGGCATAGTCAATCTTGCGCCGCCGCAGGGCATGATCAATGGATCCCGATGGGGAAGGGCTGCCACTGGAGCGTTGGGCAGGCGTCATGGACGGTTGCGAGCAGGTGTCCAGGGTTGCCATTCTGTGCAGCCAGACCCCCAAGGGGACGCCTTAGCGGCAGTCGGACCGGTGGCCCCTGCGCCCCCATGATCAAATTGCGCGAATCAGTATAGCAATTTGTATCACTTGTTGCGGTCCTGCCCTGGGGGATCGCGGGCCGTGCAGATTCTTAAAAAGTCCTGCCGATGGCGGCCTCTGTCGCGATTCCTCCGTTCATCCGGACTTTGTCATTGCCATCTCTTTTCATGCCATTTCTTCAGACCCATCGCCCTGCCGGTCGCCGGGCAGGGGCCTCTTGTTCCTGGCTGGGTAGCGTTTTGCTGCTGGGCAGCCTGATGCCGTTGCCCGTGCTGGCCGCCACCCCGGCTCCGGCCGCCGCCCCGGCTCCGGCCTCAGTCCCGGGTCCAAGGCTGCTCTACAGGTTGGCCACCAATTGCGCCGTGGCAGGGTCACCCCCCGTCAATTGCACCGTCGAAGCGGTGGATGAAGGCATCAGCACCCTCTATCGCCACACCATCGGCAAGATACGGCAGGCCGGATTGATGCCTCCTGCTACGACGACGCCTGTGCCCTGGTGAAGCCATGAAGCAGTTCGCCAGACTTTGTGTCGTCATGGCCGGTGTGTGGGCCCTGCCAGCGGTGCCCTCGCGGGCGGCCCTGGCTTTCACGCCAGGCTTCGCTGTGGAGGCGAGCCCGGGATGGATTGCTCGTGGCGGCTGCGGCGGCGGTGGCCGTGGTGGTGGCGGTGGCGGCGGCCGGGGTGGTTTCAGCGGTGGCGGCGGCCACAGCGGCTTTAGCGGCGCCGGTTCGGCCAATGGTCTCAATCGGGGCGCCAATCGGCCCCAGGGGGGCTGGGCCGAAAACAGCCAGGGAAATCGCGCCGGCGGCGGCCCCTCCCTCGATCGCCAGCCGATCAGTCGGCCGGTCAGCCGGCCCAGTGGCAGCTACCAACGGCCGGAAGGCGGATTGGGCTCCAACCGGCCGGATGGATCGCCCACCCTGGGGGATCGCCGGTACAACACGGGCGATCGCAACTTCAACGGCCAGGTCAATCGCAACTGGAACCGCACCGTCAACATCAACAATGTGAATCTCCGTCCAGGTTGGGCCCGTCCGGGTTGGGGATATGCCCGCCCCTGGAATTACGGATGGTATGGCGGCTGGGCTTCGCCAAGCTGGGGTTGGTGGGGGGCCTCGGCGGCGGCCTGGGGGGTCACAACCCTGGCCACGGCGGCGATCATCAATGCCGCCGTCGATAACGCTGTGGCCAACAGCACGACCTACATCGTGGTACCCAATACGGGATACCAGCTGCAATTCGGCACGGTGCAGCCCTACGGCACCACCGGGGTCAGTTTTGTGATGACGGCCAACAACAGCAGCTACCAGATGACGGCTGACTGCACCAATGGCTTGCTTAATGGTGCCCAGCCCGCCAGTGCCCAGGAGGCGGAACTATTGAATTCCGCCTGCCAAGTTGCCTTTGGCAACGCCCGCTGACGGCCTCAGGCCTTCGCACCCGCTGAGGGGGAGCCGATCACCGGCTCGCTCCTCAGCCAGCGCAGGAAGGGGATTGAGAGCAGCACCCGAATCAGCAGGAAACACAGGATCCCCACCTTCACCGGTTCGGGGGTTGGGGCATAAAGGGAGGCGAACAGCAGGGCCAACCCCGGATTGCGCATGGAGGTCAACAACGACCCTGTGACCCGATCCCGCCGGCCTGGCCCCCCCAGTCCATACCCCACGACCAGGGATCCCAGCACCACGAACACCATCACCAGCAGGGCCGGGCCGTTGGCGGGGATATAACCCGCCAGCAGGGGAAAAGTCTTGATCAGCACCACCACGATCAACAACATCAGCAACAGGCCCGCCAGCTTCTCGATGGGAGCTGCGAGGCGGTTGGCTAGATCAGGGCGCCAGCGACGCACCAGGACGGCCAACCCCAGGGGCAGCAATTGAACCGAGATGATCTGTTTGGCAACCTGCTGGGGTTCGATATGCCAACCCTGGACCCCAAAGCTGCTGCGAAACAGATCGGCCAGCAGCGGGATCGACACAATCGCCGTCAGGGCCGCCAGCACCTGGAGGAGGGCGGCCAGATCCCGATCGCCCCCATGCTCTTGCGCCTTGCGCAGGGTGAGGGGAGCGCTGGGGCAGAGGGCCATCAGGGCAATGGCCAGCTGGGCGGGGGGGGCCACGGCGGCACCGAGGGGTCCCTTTAACACCACCAGGGTGAGCAGGGGCACCAGCAGGCAGGAACCAAGCAGCAGCCTGGCCATCAGGCCGGAACGGCTGCGCAGCAGGGCCAGCCAATCCCCGCTTAAACCCAGCCCCAGGGCAAACATCAGGGCAAAAACCGGGAGCTTGAAGATCAGCTGAACCACGGGGCGAAAGCCTGCAAACAGTCAGGGAATAGGGGTTTGGAGCCGATCCAAGGCCCGGCCCGAGTCGATCGCCGGCAGGCGGTGGCGGCAAGGGCCAGGGCAGGTAGGCCGCAGGCTGCCATTATCGATCGTCGGGGCCCGGCAGGGGCCACCAGCCGGGGAGGCGAGCCGGGGTGGTTCGCCCCGCCTCCAGGCGCTGTTCGCTCTCAATCTCCCGGGCCAGAAAAACATTCAAGAACGTGCGAATCACGGCCACCAGAGCCAGTTGGAGCAGATTGCGCTCCGAGGGGCTGGTGGTGGTGCTGACGATGTCGGCGCCGAGCTGGAATTCGAGGGCCATCGCCAGCCAGCTGGCAAAGGTCAGCCGGGCCCGGGTGGAGGGGCGTAGGGAGGGGCCCCGAACCAGGTTGGGCCGCAGCTGGCCGAGGGTGAGCAGGAGCCCCACCAGCACGGTGATCACCGAAAGCCCCTCCAACAGCAGCCGGGTCGAACGGGCCAGGTCCAGCAGCAGGGGCTCGGCCATCTCGGTGATCGGCATCGGGCGCAGCGGGCTTTGCTTCCATGCTGCCGCAGGAGCC
>JAPLIF010000273.1 GCA_026389255.1 Cyanobacteriota bacterium | reverse complement strand
AGGTCGCCGGCTCGCTGCTCCAGGCTGCGGCGATCGACACGCCACAGCCGATAGAGCCCGGCCCGCCCCAACTCCCGCACCTTCAGCCCTTGCCAATGGGGGGTTGAGGCCGTGGTCTGTTCGATGACCACCAGCACGCTGGGCTGCTGGCCGGGGGTGGTCGGAATCTGCCCCCGTCGACGCTCGTAACGGAGGCGATCCGCCAGGTTGACAAGCCCCCGGGACTTCACTCCCTCGTAAATCACCAGCCGGCGGCTGTAGTAATGCAACGAGGGCTTGAGAATGCCCACCATCGCCAGCGGTTCAGCAGGGGAGCTCTGGCGCAGGACGGCCGCCGCCATCTGGCGCACCGGCAAGCCCCGCAAGCGATCCCCCAGGCTCCAGGCGGGAACTAGCACCAGGGGCACAAACAAAACCAGGGGGGCCTGCAGGGCCAGCAGCCGCCAGGGGGCGTGCTGGCCCCGCAACTGGCCGTTGAATAGGCCAAGGACCGCTGCCAGCAACCAGAGGCAGGCGGCCCAGGGCAGCAGGCCCGACACCAGCAATTCGGGGGCCAGGGTGGGTAACTCCGGATCCCGAATCAGGGGCAGCCACCGGGGCGCGGCCAGAAACCCCACGCCCACCAGCCCGCTGAAGCCCAGGGTGAGTCCCCAGGCCCAGCGCTGCGCCCGGTCCGCTGGGGCTCCGGCCACCAGGGCCATCAACAGCGCCGCCGCCGGCGTCGCCGGCAGCCAGTAGCTGGGCAGCTTGGTGGCGGCGATGGTGAAGAACAGCAGGATGGCCAGCAGCCAGCAGGTGGCGAAACGGGCCAGGGAGGTTGTCGGCAGCTGGTGCAACCCGGCCCGCCGCGGCCAGCGCAGGGGCCCCAGGGTGCGGCCCAGGCCCAGCAGCAACAGTGGGGTGGCCGGCAGACTCGCCACCACCAGCACCGGTACGAAAAACCACCAAGGTTGGAGATGGTGATTCACCACCCCAGCAAAACGCTGGAAATTGTGATAGCCAAAGAAACTGCGCCAGTAGGGCTCCCCCTCCTGCCCCAGCGCCAGGACGTACCAGGGCAACGCCACCACGGTGGTCAGCATCAGGCCCCGCAGGGGCCTGATGCACCGCCTAACCCCCCCAAGATCGGCCTGGAACCAGGCAAAGCACAACCAGGTGAGCGCCGCCAGCACAACCGCCACCGGTCCTTTGGTCAGCACCGCCAGGCCCAGCACCAACCAGGACCACCACCATTGACAGCCTGCCGATGCATAACACCGCCAGCCCAACAACAGGGCCAGGGCCAGGGTGGCTGTGAACAGGGAATCACTGACGGCCGTGCGGCCCCACAGCAAGACAAGGGGCGAAAGGGCAAAGGCCAGGGCGGCCCCTAGGGCCGTGGCCGGACCGGTCGCGGGCACCCCTGCTGATGCCGTTCCCGTCAGGGCGGGCTGGGGCCAGCGCAGCAAGGTGTCACAGAGGGCCACCATCACCAGCACCGCCCCGAGGGCAGAGGGGAAGCGGGCCGCCCAGGTGCCCAGCGGATTCCAGGCCATCTGGGCCGGCAGGCCATAAATCAGCCCCATCAGCCAATACACCAGGGGTGGCTTGTCGTAACGGGGCAATCCATTGACCCGGGGGATCAGCCAATCGCCTGTTTCAGCCATGGCCCGCGCCGACGCAGCGAACAGGGGCGGGGTTTCATCCACCAAGCCCGTGGCGCCCAGCTGCCAAAAAAACATCAGCAA
>JAPLIF010000044.1 GCA_026389255.1 Cyanobacteriota bacterium | reverse complement strand
TAGCTCGGCTGCTCGGTGCTACCCCAGCGCAACTCCGCCTTGGCCAATTCTTCCTCTAGCCGCCCCTGCAGCTTGGCCCGCAGGCCATCAACTTGCTCCAGGGTTTTCAAGGCCAGATCCTTGCCTTTCTCAATGTGTTCGGGTTCAACCGTGATCCCCTGCTTCAACAGCATGCGGACGCCCGTGAGGACGGCGGCGGGCATGAATTGGCCGAAGGCCAGGGCTCCCAGGCTGCCGGTATGGAGCCAATCTTCGACCTGGCTGCTGCGATGCCGGCCCGTCTTGCACCAGTGGGCGAAGTGCTCGCAGTTGTTAAAGAGTAGGTTGTAATTCTGTTCTCCCAGCCGTCCCATGGCGCGGCGCAGGGTCACCCCGGCCGGTGAACAGCTATCAGTTGGATAGGTCACCACCGTGATCTCCTGATCCCGGCAAAAATCCTGTCGGGGACTCCGCAGAATTTCCCGTCCCTCCAGGTAGTGGGCCACGGTGCCGTCGCCCAGGTCGATGCCGTGGTGGTTGAACAGGCCGTGTTGGCGGGGGGCCTGGAGATGGTCGGCGGCGGCCAAGGGCGTTGTCGTGGGATTGCTCTTTCCAGTTTCGCCCCAGGGACCCCTTGCTTCCAGGAGTGCCGATGGTGGGATTGCCCGCCCCTCGACAGGCGCCTGGTTAGGAAGGGTTTGGCCTCAGGCGCTCGCCTGTTCGTCCCGGTCCGTAGGCGCCAGGGGCAGCACCTTGGCCTTGCTGCGCTGCTCCACCAGCTCCCGGGTGATGGTGAAGCTCTTCACATCCCGCCTTGAGGGCAGGTCGTACATGGCCTCCAGCATCAACTCTTCGACAATGCCCCGCAGGGCCCGGGCCCCGGTCTTGCGGCGGTGGGCTTCCATCGCGATTGCTTCGACAGCGCCGGCTTCGAAGTTCAGTCGCACGTTGTCCATGCTCATCAGGGTCTGGAACTGTTTGACCAGGGCATCCCGGGGTTCGGTGAGGATGGCTTCGAGGGCCTGGGCATCCAGGGGCTCCAGCACGGCGGTCACCGGTAGGCGGCCGATGAATTCCGGGATCAGGCCGTAGCGCACCAGATCACTGGGCTCCAGATGGCGCAGGGCCTCGGTGGCCTGGCGTTCTTTGTTAGGTCGCAGCCGTACCTGGCCGTCGGCGGGCAGGAAGCCGATCGCATTGCGGCCCATGCGTTTCTGAATGATGTCATCGAGGCCCACGAAGGCGCCGCCGCAAATGAACAGGATCTGGCTGGTATCGATCTGGATGCAGTCCTGGTAGGGGTGCTTGCGTCCCCCCTGGGGTGGCACGTTGGCAACCGTGCCTTCCAACATCTTCAGCAGGGCCTGCTGCACCCCCTCTCCGGAGACATCGCGGGTGATCGAAGGGTTTTCGCTCTTGCGGGCAATCTTGTCAATTTCATCGATGTAGATGATGCCCCGCTGGGCCTGTTCCACATCCAGGTCGGCCTTCTGCAGCAGCCTTAGCAGGATGTTTTCCACATCTTCGCCCACATAACCCGCTTCGGTGAGGGTGGTGGCGTCAGCGACGGCGAAGGGAACATCCAGCAGTTCCGCCAGGGATTGGGCCAGCAGGGTTTTGCCGCAGCCCGTGGGCCCGATCAGAAGAATGTTGGATTTATGCAGACGGGGGGCTGTCGCGTCGGTTTCGCCCTTGCCATCCCCCTGCCAGGCCAGGCGTTTGTAGTGGTTGTACACCGCCACCGCCAGCACCTTTTTGGCGTCTTCCTGGCCCACGACCTGCAGGTCGAGGAAACTTTTGATCTGCTGGGGCTTGGGGATCGTGGCCAGGGTTGGCAAGGGCTTGGCCGATTTTTTCGGGGTGGCGACCCGCCGGCCCGCCTCGGCCGAGGCGCGGCCACCATGGCCCTGACCGTCAACCAAGTCCTCATCGAGGATCTCGTTGCAGCGGTCGATGCATTCGTCGCAGATGTAGACACCCGGTCCGGCGATGAGCTTCCT
>JAPLIF010000246.1 GCA_026389255.1 Cyanobacteriota bacterium | reverse complement strand
GATGGAGCAGATGGGCTTTCCCACCTACTTTCTGGTGGTTAGGGACTACATCCGCTTTGCCCGGCAGCAGGGGATCCCGGAGGGTCCGGGGCGGGGTTCGGCGGCGGGGTCGGTGGTGGCCTGGGCCCTGGGGATCACGGCCATTGATCCGGTGCAACACGGTCTGCTGTTCGAGCGTTTCCTCAACCCAGAACGCAAGTCGATGCCTGATATCGACACGGACTTCTGCATCGCCCGACGTGGTGAGGTGATCGACTACGTGACCCAACGCTACGGCGAAGACAAGGTCGCCCAGATCATCACGTTCAACCGCATGACCTCCAAGGCGGTACTCAAAGATGTCGCCCGGGTCCTCGACATTCCCTACGGCGAAGCCGATCGACTGGCGAAATTGATCCCCGTGGCCCGGGGTAAACCAGCCAAGCTGGCCGAAATGATCGGCCCCGATTCCCCCAACGCCGACTTTCGCCAGAAGTACGAAAACGACGAGAAGGTGCGCCACTGGATCGACCTGGCCATGCGCATCGAAGGAACCAACAAAACCTTCGGCGTCCACGCCGCCGGGGTGGTGATCGCCGCCGAACCCCTCGATGAACTGGTGCCGCTGCAGCGCAACAACGACGGCCAGGTCATCACCCAGTACTACATGGAAGATGTGGAGGCGATGGGGCTGCTGAAGATGGACTTCCTCGGCCTCAAGAACCTGACCATGATCGAAAAAACGATCGAACTGGTCAGTCAGGCTACTGGGGTACGGATCGACCCCGACCGGTTACCACCCCAGGATGGGGCCACCTTCGCCCTATTGGCCCGCGGTGATCTGGAGGGCATTTTCCAACTGGAATCCAGCGGCATGCGCCAGATCGTGCGGGACCTCAAACCCTCCTCTCTTGAAGATATTTCTTCCATTCTTGCTCTCTATCGACCCGGCCCCCTCGATGCGGGCCTGATTCCCAAATTCATCAATCGCAAGCATGGCCGTGAAGCCATCGACGTGGCCCACATCAAGCTCAAACCGATCCTGGCGGAAACCTACGGAATCATGGTCTATCAGGAGCAGATCATGCGCATTGCCCAGGATCTGGCGGGCTATTCGCTGGGCGAGGCCGATCTGCTGCGGCGGGCGATGGGCAAAAAGAAGAAAAGCGAGATGGAAAAACATCAGGGCCTCTTCGTTCAAGGCGCCACCGAACGGGGGGTAGAGACGGCCGTGGCCGAAGCCCTGTTTGAGCAGATGGTGTTGTTCGCCGAGTACTGCTTCAACAAAAGCCACTCCACCGCCTACGGCGCTGTGACCTATCAAACGGCCTACCTCAAGGCCCACTATCCCGTCGCCTACATGGCGGCCCTGCTGACGGTGAATGCGGGCGCCAGCGACAAGGTGCAGCGCTATATCGCTAACTGCCAGGCCATGGGCATCGAAGTGATGCCCCCCGATATCAATGCCTCCGGCATTGACTTCACGCCCAAAGGCGAACGCATCCTCTTTGGGCTATCCGCGATCCGCAACCTGGGCGAAGGGGCCATCCGCCAATTGATTGAAGCCCGGGGCCTGGAGGGCCCCTTCGCCAGCCTGGCCGATCTCTGCGACCGGCTGCCCTCCCAACAGCTCAATCGCCGCGCCCTCGAATCCCTCATCCACTGCGGAGCCCTGGATGCCCTCCAGGCCAATGCCAACCGGGCCCAACTGATGGCCGACCTCGACCTAGTGCTGGAGTGGGCGGGCAGCCGCGCCCGCGACCGCGCCAGCGGCCAGGGCAGCCTGCTGGATCTGTTGGGGGGCGGAGGCTCCCAGACCCCAGGATCCACTGGCGCCGCCCTGGCCCCCAAGGCGGCGCCGGTGAAGGATTACCCCCCCAACGACAAACTCAAACTCGAAAAAGAACTGCTGGGCTTCTATCTTTCCGACCATCCCCTCAAACAACTCAGCGGTGCCGTCCGGCTGCTTTCCCCAATTAGTCTTGGCAGCCTCGAAGAGCAGGCCGATAAGGCCAAGGTGAGCCTGGTGGCCATGGTGGCAGAACTTCGCCAGGTGAACACGCGCAAAGGGGATCGCATGGCGGTTTTGGTGCTCGAAGACCTCACCGGCAGCAGCGAAGCGGTGGTGTTTCCCAAGAGCTACGCCCGCCTGGCCGACCACCTGATGGTGGATGCCCGCCTGCTGGTGTGGGCCTCGGTCGATCGGCGCGACGAACGGGTGCAACTGATCGTCGATGACTGCCGCGGCATCGACGACCTGAAGTTGGTGCTGGTGGATCTGCCGGCGGACCAGGCCGGTGACATCGGCATCCAGCACCGCCTGCGCGAATGCCTCCAGCGCCATCGGCCCAACGACGAGGAGGTGGGATTGCGGGTGCCAGTGCTGGCCCGCATCAAGGACCACCAACGTAGCTCCATGGTGCGCCTGGGCCAGCAGTTCTGTGTGGCCGACGCCGATGCCGCCCTGGCCACCCTGTGTTCCGCTGATTTCCAGGCTTCCCTGCTCCTTCCCCTGCAGTCGGCCTAAAGGGCAGATCAGGCAAGCGACCCCGCTTTGGTTCAGCCCAGCCAGCGGCCGTGAATTTCGAGATAGCGGTCGTCCACTTCGGCCACGGTGAATCCGGACCAGGCCGCCCCCTTGGTCCCTGCTGCGCTCCCCAGCTGGGGGGCCTGGGCCAGCTGGGATTGCACCTCGGATGCCGTGAAGGCCGCCGCCAGGGAGGCTCGGAAATCGCGGCGCAGCACCGCTGGGGCTCCGGCGGCATAGCGCTGGGTGAGGGCGTCAGCCTCCGCCTCGCTGACGGGACGGCGCAGGTCCTTGATGTAAACCGTCGCCCCCGGGGCGGCCAGCTGGCCGACGGCGTGCCACAGCACCAGGGGGTCGTGGAGGTGATGCAGCAGGCTGTTGCTCACCACGGCCGCAAAAGGGCCGCCCAGGGCCGCTACCGGATCCAAACCAGGCAAGGCCGCCCCAGGCAGGGGCAGGCGCAGCTGCTCAAAACGCAGCCGGGGCCACTCACCGAGATGGCGCTGCCGCCGCTCTTGGGCGAGGGCCACCATGGTGGCCGCCCCATCGAGACCCACCACCCTGGCCTGGGGCAGGGCTGCGGCGAGGCGAAAGCTGATGTTGCCGGGCCCGCAGCCCAGATCGACGATCCCATCGCCTGGAGCACTGCCGGGGCCCCAGCCGCCACCACCGTCGCCCACCGGCCGAGCCTTAGGGAAAGACTGCCCCCATAACGCCAGGAAACGCTCCACAAACGCCTGGTCGGAGCGATCGAAATCGGCCTCGGCGTAGGCCCTCGCCTGCAGGGGATCGTCCATCAGTTCTGGCTCAACAATCCTCTCCATCCCCCCTCGCCTGCGCTCCTAGCGCCGATGTTGGAACAGGGGTCAGAGCTTGGGGCACCCGGCCAGCCACCGTGGCTAGTGCCACGGTTTCCTTGACCACCCCACCAATGGCGTTAAGGTGCTTTCCATGTGTAGGTCAGCAGCGCTGTGACCCTTTCCCCTTCGCGCCCCGAAGCCCGACTGAATCCCGAGGCCCTGGCCCCCACCGAGGCCCCGGAAGATGCCCCGGTAGAGGCTCTGGTCGCGATGGGCCCCACGACCCGCCAGACCAATCCGCACCCCGCCCAACCGGGCCCGGATTCGGCCCTTGCTGGCGGGGACTTTCCCGCCACGGCCCCGGCGGCCAACCCGGTCTTTTATCGCACTTACTCCCGCCAGACCCCCCAGGGTCGCGAGAGCTGGGGCCAGGTGGCTGAACGCAATCTGGAGGGCCTGCGGCGCCTGGGCCATCTCAATGCAGAAGAGGTGACCCTGTTGCGGCGCATGCAGTTGCAACAAAAGGCCCGGCCCTCAGGCCGCTGGCTGTGGATTGGCGGCACCGAATGGATTGAACAGCGCCATAACTTTTCCGGGGCCTACAACTGCACTTCCACCAATCTGGTGGATTGGGAAGCCTTCGCCCTGATGATGGATCTGGCGATGATGGGCTGTGGCACCGGCGCCATCATTGAACCCAGGCTGATTGAACGGTTGCCCGCCATTCGCAACACGTTGATCATCGATGGCGTCAGTGCCATCGGCATCACCCCCGCCGGCCAGCGCCAGCAACGCACCAGCCACAGCGTGGCCGGTGATCAGGTGACCATCAAGGTGGGTGATACCCGCCAGGGCTGGGTGCAGAGCTATCGGCTGCTGCTTGAACTCAGCAGCGATGAACGGTTTGAAGGGCCGGTCCACATCACGGTGGACCTCCATGACGTGCGACCGGTGGGCGAAAGCCTCAAGGGTTTTGGCGGCATGGCCAACCCCGTCAAACTCGGTGATCTTTACAACCGGGTCGCCCAGCTGCTCAATAAGGCCAAGGGC
>JAPLIF010000169.1 GCA_026389255.1 Cyanobacteriota bacterium | reverse complement strand
TGGCCAGCTGTCCGGAATCGTGGCCGGGGTCTGCCTGGGTCTGCTGCTCGATTCGTTGCATCCGGGGCCCGTCAGCGCGATTCCGGCCCTGCTGCTTCTGGGCTGGTGGTGTGGAAGGCTCGGACACCTGGGTCCGCCGATCGAACGTAGTTTGAACCTCGCCCTGCTGGCGATGCTCGGCACCCTTGGTCTCGACCTCAGTCTGATGGCGCAGTGGGCCTGGCGTAGCTGGTCTGGCTTGAGGGGGCTGGAGCAGGCCACTACGGCCCGCCTGGCCCTGCCGGGATGGCATGGGTCTGATCTGGCCGCGGCAGGGCTCCAGGTTCTGCTCAGCCAGCTCCTGCTGGCCGCTGTGTTAGCGCCAGTCTTGTGCTCATTGCTGCTGCTGTTGTTGCGCCGTCTGCAGGCGGCCAGTGGGCGTGGCTGAGCTGCGTCGCCCTGGGCGGTTGGGGTGGTGGCGGAGGGCGGGCGCGGCTGGGCTCACCCTGGTGTTGGTGGCGTTGCTGGCCTCCTGCGCCACTGCGCCGATCGATCCGGCCCCGGTCGCGGGGGGCACGGCGAAGCGCCAGATCAGTGTCTGGACCCTGGATTTAGCGCCCCGCTTCAATGGCTTTCTGCGCCAGACCATCAAGGAGTGGGAAGGGTCCCATCCGTTGATCAGGGTTCGCTGGACCGACGTGCCCTGGAGCTCGGTGGAACGCAAGCTGCTGGCGGCCGTCTTCGCCCGCACGGCGCCCGATCTGGTGAATCTCAATCCCCTGTTCGGCGCCAATCTGGCCAGCAAAGGGGGGTTGCGGGACCTGGGGCCCCTCCTTCCCCCTGGCGCCGCCGATGCCTACCTGCCCAGGATCTGGGCGGCGGCCCGCCAGGACGGCGACCAGATCGCCGTGCCGTGGTATCTCACCGTGCGGCTCACGTTCGCCAACAGCACCTTGTTGCGTCAGGCGGGGCTGGTGGCCCCACCGCGACGCTGGGAGGAGGTGCCCGCCTATGCCGAGGCCGTACGCCGTCGCACCGGCCGTTACGCCCTGTTTGTCACCGTGGTGCCCGATGACTCCGCCGAATTGATGGAGTCCATGGTGCAGATGGATGTGCAGCTTCTCGATGATCGGCATCGCGCCGCCTTTGTCACCCCGGCCGGTCGCCGCGCCTTCGCCTTCTGGACCGATCTGTATCGCCGGGGCCTGTTGCCGAGGGAGGTGTTGAGCCAGGGTTACCGTCGCGCCATCGAGCTTTATCAGTCCGGTGACCTGGCCCAGGTGGCCAGTGGTCCCGATTTTCTCAGCAACCTGCAGACCAATGCCCCTCGTGTAGCCAACGTTACGGCGCCGTATCCAGCGCTGGTCGGGCCAGATGGACGGGCCAATGTGGCGATGATGACCCTTGGTGTTCCCCGCCGGAGTCCCATGGCCGCGGAAGCCCTCGACTTCGCCCTGTTTCTCACCGATGCCGAGCATCAGCTGGCCTTCGCCGACGAGGCCAGGGTGCTGCCCTCGTCCAGGGTGGCGCTGCAGCGTCTTCAGCAGCGCCTGGCCGTCGAGCACCCCCATGGCAGCCGCGGAGAGCTGGTGCATCGGGCCCGCCTGCTGGCCACCACAACCCTTGAGCAGGGCGAGGTCTTGGTGCCCCCAACCCCGGGGATCAAACGTCTGCAGGCGATTGTCTACACCCAACTGCAACGGGCGATGTTGGGACAGGTGTCGAGCGATGAAGCCCTGGAGGCAGCGGCAGCGGAATGGAACCAATACGCCGCGGCGCGCTGGCCTGAAGCCCCCGTGGCCAGAAGCTTGGGATCCCTTTA
>JAPLIF010000120.1 GCA_026389255.1 Cyanobacteriota bacterium | reverse complement strand
CCAGTTCCCTCGGGGCTTTCCGCAAACCAGGCCAAGAGGCGCTTGGGCCCCTTGACTGAACCCAGTGGCAGCATAGGGTTTCAAGTAATAGAGCCACAACCGTACCCGTGGTTAGCGGATCCGCGAACCACATGTTCGTGCTGCTACACAAAATCGGCAGGGCTGCACATCCCGAGCGGGCCGCAGTTGAGCACGTGTATTTCGATCATGGTGGTCTTCGCGTCCTTGTGGCCCAGTAACTCCTGAATATTGCGGATGTCCTGGCCCCGTTCCAGCAGGTGTGTGGCACTACCTGGCAACAGGCCAGCGTCGCGGAGGCACTAGGAATGGCGGAAGGTGTGGCTGCTGGCTTGCTCTTTTGGCACCGATGCATGCACAACACAAGCACTCAGTCATGCCCTGAAGATCCGCATAAGCTGCTGCTATTTGGCCCGGAGTAGGGGCGGCCGTTGATATAGCCCTCAGACCTCCCAGATCCGACGCGGATCGATCACCAGGCCCGGAAACTCGGGGCCCGCCTCCAGCCGTGCCGGATCGGTGAACACCAGGGGAGAGTTGGCTGTTTCGGCTGCCCCTGCCTTCCACACCTCCACCGTGCGGCTTTGCGGCAGCAACAGCCAACCCAAACTGGCTCCATTGGCCATGTAGGCGGCCATCTTGCGGCGCAGGGCCTGCGGCCCATCTGAAGGGCTGGCCAGCTCCACCACCAGATCGGGGCAGAGGGGAGGGAATCCGTCCAGTTCGGCCTCGCTCAACGCCTGCCAGCTCTCTAGCCGCACGACGCTTGCGTCGGGGCTGCGTACGGAGCCATCGGGAAGCAGGAAGCCGGCGGAGCTATCGAAGAGCTTCAGGGGTAAGCGGCTCTGCTCGATCGCAAGCCACAGCAAGGCCCCGAGAGTTTGGTTGCGCGCACCTGTGCTGCCGCCGGTGGGGGTCATCTCGATGAGGGTGCCATCGGCAGCGAGCTCCAGCACCGCCTCCGGGTTGGCCGCACACACCTCAGCGAACTGGGAAGGCGTGAGGGTGAGCGTACTGGGCAGGGTGAGCATGGGAGCCCTGCGGCAGAAGCAATTTCAGGCTAAGGCGGTTCAGGGAAAATGGAACACTGCCGGCCCAAACGACCTGGCGACTCCACCGGCGCTGGGCGGGTCTGGAGCGAACAGGGGCTGGCGAGCATTGGCGGAGATCAACCGACTTGTGCGCTGGTAGCGGGGCAGACCGTGGGGAGCGGCAACAAGGGGATCGCCGAGGCAGAACGTATGAGTTGAGCGGCAGGCCCTGTCGGGCCTGCCGCTTGAACGAATGGTTATGCCCTTCTGCGCCAAGCTTATTCAAGAAACTCCGCGCTATCCATTTTGAACTGGCCGTAATGAAACGGAAGTGAGAAGCGTGTTCTCAGCACGGAGAGGAAGTTGCGACATTCTTCATCAAGCTCAGGCTCTCTAACAACGACCAAACGCTGCGCTTCATGCGTGCCAGGCCAGTACGAATACTCTAAAAGTTACGACAACGCCTCACGAACACAAGCTCTGGCGGATTGTGCCGTCTTGATTTCGTAGAAGCTGAATGTGTCGCCTGTCTTAAGAACAACATCAAGCTGTGTACCAACCCCGCTCGGGATTTCGGTACCAACAGCCGCTGCCCCATGCCTCTGAACCAGAAATTTATACAGCGGCAACAGGACATCAAAGTCATTCAGAACCAACTCATAGTCAGGCTCGCTGGTCTGTGAAAGGTAGCCAAGGAATATGAAAACCTTTGGCTTAACCAGCTCCGGCGGAATCTCAGATACCCCGTAAATTCCGCTTCTTACGTTGCCAGCAAAATGCCACATCCGAAATCTAGCCAGCTCGTATGGGTACGCACGAACAAACTCATTGAAGCGAGATACCTTTGGAAGCAGCGGATCAATGCTCGGAAGAGCCTGGCTTGGCTCAAGAGAAAATGCGACTCCGTGCCTAAACCGCCGCACTCCATCAATCTTTTCCCAACCGGTATTGAATTGCAATTCACTCCGGCCACCCAAATGAAAAGCATAGCCTGCATGGATGGATTGCGTAGTAAATATGCCCTTTGCCGCCCGGCGAGAAAGACCTCTGATGTCCTTACGAATATCTTGAAGAGATCCAATCGCGTGTGACTCAGACAGGCGATTTACTTCTTCAGCGATTTATTTCTTCAGCGATTTTTCCATTTCGTTCATTCGCCTCTCCGCTTCTTAATGGGCATAACGCTATATGGGCAGAACGCCATATGGGCAGAACGTATAACACCCCATCCAGCCCGAGTTCCTTCAGCCTATCATGCTGAGAGCAGCACCCATTGATGTCTCAGATAAATTGCGCTGCAGAGCTTCTCAGGGATGGGACAGGTCCGGTCAAGCATGATGAGCTGATCCGCACAACACCCCAAGCTTGGCCACAGTTTCCCGTGCCGATCTTGATCTCAGCGCTTGTCCAGGAAAAGAAATGATTTGCAAGACTTTTAACACTAACCATTTCACGACTGAGTGCTTCGTTGTAGATTGTACTGGTTCTCAAATTGCTTTGTTAGGGCAGCTCCTGAAACGAACGGATGTCGGCCCCTGCCCATAAGGTTCGTGGCGCTACCCGTCCATGGACCAGCGTGGTGGAGCCACTGATCCAGTTGCCCATGGTGCAACCCAAAGAGCCTTAGACGGGCACCACCATCAGGTCCAATTCCGAGTCAGGTTGGACGGTGTCCATTCGGCGAGGGTGGCGGCGGACCTGGACCCAGTGCGTCTTCTCACCGCTACCGAGTCTCGGGTGCTGCTGGGCTGCTCCTGTGAAGGTCGACCCCGTCGGGAAGAAGTACTGGCCCTGGCGGCACCGCTACCCGCCCACCAAGGACGGCCGACGCCAGGTTCTGCGCATTGGGCCCTATCCCGGTATTTCGCTCAACGCGGCCGCGAGCCCAGCGTGCGGCGGATGTCCTTGAGCAGCAGCAACAGGTGCAGCGGATCGGTGGGTGAACGCTCGAACTCAGGGATCAAGTGTTCGTAGAAGCCCCGGGCTTGTTCGGATTCGGCATGCACCAGCAAGCCGCGGCAGCCGATGGCGTCGCTGAGGCTGGCAACCCGGCTGATCACATCCAGCAGAAGGGCCGCACCGAGGCCTTGGCCTTCGTGACGTTCGTCCACCCCCAGGCGCGCCAGCAAGGCGATGGGCTGGGGGTAGCGGCCGGCGCCACGGCGCAGCCGCTCCGGCAGGTCCGTGGTTCCCACGCTGGCCATGCACCAGGCGTAGTAGGCCACCACGGCTGGCTGATCGCTCTCGGTGACAACAAACACGCGGGTGGTTCCTGTTCCATGGGCCTGCTTGGCCATCTCCACCAGCCAGGCGCTCTGCTCCTCCGAGCGGCAGCGGAAGCCGGCGAGCTGGTGACGGGCCGCCAACAGCGCCGGCGGGTGGTAGCGGCTCATGCCTGGGGCTGATCCGCCGCTGGGCTGACAAAGGGCGAAGGCCGCTCCAGCAAGCGCACCAGGCCATGCAGGCTGCGGACCGGGCGGCTGTTGATCCGCTCCCATTCCTGCTGGGCGTCGGCATCGAGCACGAAGTGTTCTCGGTCGGCCAGCACGCGCTGGGCCGCCAGGCGCCCCTGGGCCAGCAGGAAGGAACTGCGGTCGGTGCCGAGGGCCGCTGCGGCCCGATCCAGCAGGTTGCGGTCGTCTTCTGTGGCCCGCAGCTCGATGCGGCTGGTCTTGGCCGGCCTGGGGCCCTGCGGCATGGTGCTGGTCAAGGAAACAACCATCCGTAACGTACGGACATTGTACGGTGCTGACCCAGTTGTCAATCGGCCAATCACCTCCAGGCTGTCGAACCAAACCCGCAGGCCATCGCGCAGCGGGCCGGCATGGGCGATGGCCCAGGCGCCATCGTGGCTGGGTTCGGGGTGGCCTGCACAGGGATCGAGGAAGGCAAGCGCCGCCTGGGTGAGACAGTTCAGGGTTGGGCCATCAACATGCCGCTCTAATACGAGACATGCAGATCCGCAAACTGCTCTGCATTCCGCCAGTGGCGTTCGGCCCACTCGATCCATTCGGTCACCACCGGATTACACACCGGGGTGACTGAATCTCACGCTCGCTGGCGACTGACGAAGGGGTGGGGTCGGCTGGCGTCGAACTGGGGTCGTTCCTGTCAGGGCAACGGCACCTCCTGGACACCCGCAGGCAACCCAATTGCATCCATAGTGGACTGATGCCGAGGTCCAGCCGGCTTCAGGAGACCAACCCACCGATGCGCCACCTCAGCTGGCAAGACTTCGATCGGGCCGTGGAGCAGATGGCCAGGACCTGCGGTGGACGCTCCTCGAGCGGCATCTTTGGCATCCCCCGCGGCGGGTTGGTGCTGGCGGTGGCTTTGAGCCACCGGCTGGAGCTGCCGCTGCTAAGTGAGCCCCAGCCCGGTTGCCTGGTGGTAGATGACGTCTTTGAGACCGGCCGCACCCTGGCGCCCTACCGGGAGCTGGAGGGATCAACGCTGCTGGTGTGGATCAGCAAGGCCCAGCCGCTGTGGTGGCAGGCGGTGCAGGTGGATCCCTCGCCGGAATGGATCGTGTTTCCCTGGGAGAACGCCGAGCAGGCGGCGGGTGATGAAGGCCGATACCGCCAGGAGCACTAAAGAAATACGTTGCGATTGACTTTCGTCAACTATCTCAAGGCTATGGAGTCACCACGACCAGGCACTCGGGCTGCGCTTGATCTCGATCAAAATAGGCTATTAAATGTGTATCTTGATCTCCCAGGTATCAGCCATCAACGTTCACTACAAACCCGCGCAACATCACCCTCGCTATACAGCGACACCGGCGCCGCCGGATCACTCTCCTGTAGGCGCTGCATCTTGGTGAGGTAATGGGCGGCCCCGATACTGTTGGCCACTTCGATGCGGGCCAGACCGCGACTGTTCTGCCACGACTGACAAGCGCCCAGGGTGTCGAAGGCCCAAGCGGGCAGCAGGCCGCCAGCGATGACCAGGGCCAGGATCAAGGCCTGGGCTAGGGCCGTGTACGTGGCTGGGGCCAGGGCCGCCGGCCGGCCCTGATAATGGTCTCTGACCTCGCCCAAGCCTCCATGACCACCGCCCTGCTGCTGGCCCTGGCCGGCTCCCTGATCCTGATGACCCTGATCGTGCAACGGCTCAACAAAGCCTCCAGCTGAAAAGCGCCCGGCCATGGCCTCAGAGTTTGGGGGCCTGGAAGGTGTCACAGCTGTTGATATCGCCACTGCGCAGCCCCGTGACAAACCAGCGCTGCCGCTGGGCCGAGGTGCCATGGGTGAAGGATTCCGGCCGCACCCAACCGGTGCTCTGACGCTGCAAGGTGTCATCGCCGATGCGGGCGGCGGCATTGAGGGCCTCCTCCAAGTCACCCTGCTCAAGCGTCCCGCGCTGGGTCTGGGTCTGATGGGCCCAGACCCCCGCAAGACAATCGGCCTGCAGTTCGAGGCGCACCGACAGTTGGTTGGCCTGGGCCTGGGGTAAGCGCCGCTGCATCCCCTGCACCTTCTGATCAATGCCGAGCAGGTGCTGAACGTGGTGGCCGATTTCGTGGGCGATCACGTAGGCCTGGGCAAAATCGCCGGGGGCGCCCAGCTGACTGCGCAACTGGCGATAGAAATTGAGGTCGATATAAACCTTCTGGTCATTCGGGCAGTAAAAGGGTCCGGTCGAACCGGCCGCCCGGCCGCAGGCGGAATTGGCGACCCCATCAAAGATCACCAACTTGGGCGAGCGATAGGTGCCGCCGTTCTCACGAAATTCCTTACTCCAGGTGTCTTCGGTGTCGGCCAGCACCACCGAGACGAAATCCGCCAATTTGTTATCGGCAGCCGTCTGCTGCTGGGGCCGGCCCACGGAGACGGGGGCACCCCCCATGGCCCTGCCGCCTCCCCCCAGTTGTTGCAACACCACAAACGGATCCCCCCCCAGCAGGGCCACCACAAGGGCCAGGATGATGCCCAAAATTCCCACCCCGCCGGCCACCACGGGTGCCCCCATGCCGCGGCGATCCTCAACGTTGTCACTCCTTCGGCCGTCAGACCAGCGCATGGGGATCGTTCGCCATTGCTGGCGGCATTGCGTTCAATCGAGAGAGTCTGTCATCAGATTTCCGCCGCGGCCCGTTCAACCAGGCGGCGGGCCACGGCCTGGACACCGGTGTGGGCATAGGTGTCGGTGAAGGCATCGAGGAAAATCGCCAACTGCTCAAAGCCTCCATGCCAGGGGCCGATGGTGGTTTCCAGGGCCCGCACCGTGCGCTGCCCCGTCAGGCCGAGCTGGGAGGCGAAGCCATCGGCCCAGCCCACCCATTGATCGACGCTGCGGCGCAGGAAGCTGAGATGGGCCTGGTCCCCCCGGCCGGGGATCAACGGCGCCATGCCGACATAGGCGGGCAACTGGCGCAACTCGTGGCTGGCCACCCGCCCCAACAGCCCATCGAGGCGCTGCAGGGCCTGGTCCCCCAGGGGCAGGAAGGCATCGAAACACACCAGGGCCGCCATGCGCACCCGGGCCTCACTGGTGTATTCGGTGAGGGACGCCCCGAAGTCGCCGAAACTGTCTCCCGGCAGGCCATTCACCTGGGTGAAGGCCAGCATCTCGGCCGCCACCTTGAGGCTCAGATCCGCCGCCTGCAGGGTCTCGTTGGCGGGGGTGAACAGGGTGAGACGTTTGACCAGGGGCAGGGCCCCAGCGACGTTGGCCAGCACCCGCAGACCGCCGGCCGCCTTCTGGGAGCGATTGACGGCGTCGTAGAGGCTCAGGGCCCGGGCGTAGCCCTCGTGGCGGGCCCGGCTGAGTTCATCGGCCCGGTCCCGCACCTGGCGGGTGAGCTCGGGGTCCGTACTGCCCAAGACCTCATGGATCATGGCCTCGGCACTGGTGATATTGGTCCAGGTACCCGGCACCAGGGTGCTGATGCCCCGCAGCGCCAGCACGGTGAGATTGCGGTGGGGCAAGCGCTCAAGACGCTCAAGAACGGTGGTGCTCATGCGGCGGGGGTCAGAACGGCGGTCTGGCGGTGGGCAGCGGCACGGGCGGCCTGGAGGGCCGCGAGCCGGTTGTCGCTGGGCTGCTCCGCCGGCGATATGGCGGGCAGGCTGGGCCGGGCCTCGGGCGACTGGCCCCCCAGGCTGGGGGCCTTGACCTGGGCTTGCGACAAAGCTTTTTGGGCCGAGGCGGGATTGAGGGCAGCCAGGGCCTGGAGATTGAAGGCCCCCAGCAGTTCATGGCGCTCATCGAGGCTCAGGCCCGCCCCCTGGCCGATCACCTTCACCTGGAAGCGGTCGGCCACCAGCAGGGCACTCGACTGGTCCCCCTGCTCCACCAGGGGCCAACCCGCCAGGGCGCTGCCGCTGCTGCCGAACTTGGTCCGGCTAGCGGGGGAGGTCGTCACATCCGAAATCGAGAGCAGGGCCCGCACCGCATCGCCCTGCTTGAGGCGGGCCTGGCTGAAGCCCCGCTTTTCCTGGGTGAAGACCAATGTTTCACCCGCCTCCGGCGCCGGGAACAGCCGGTTCAAGGCGGTGCCATTGACCACCAAGCGGTTGGGCACATCGGCCACGGTGCCCCCGGGCAACCAGGAACGGAAGGGCAGCACAAAAAAGGCGCCCAAGACGAGACCGGCGATCAGGAGCAGGCCCAAGCCCCAGGACAAGCGTCGGGACATTGAAACGACCGAGGAGGCAAAAACCTTAGTAGCAGAACCGGCCCGCCCCTGGGTTGCCCAAGGACCTGGGATTCGTCATCAGTATTAATCGCAGCCCAGGCTCCACCAGGCCCTAGGCCGAGGGCAGGTCGACCAACTTCAGCGAGAGATCCCACATGGACGCGGCCGTCTGGGGATTGCTGGCCTTGTCGGAGAGTTCCTGACTGAATTGACGACCGTCCTTGCGCTGACGATTGCCCCAGCTCCAATGGACTCCTGAAACCGCAAATTCAGGATCCGCAACCACCTGGGCGACCCGTTCACCGGCCATGGCCTGGCTGACATAGCCGCCGGTCAGGTTCTTCTGGAACCAGGGGAAGATGACCTGAAAGGCCTCGGGGGTGTTGCGGAACAGGGGGCTATCGGCGACACAACCGGGATAGAGAGACGTGAACACAATCCCCGTGGATTGATGCAGGCGCCGATGCAATTCTTGTGTCGTGATCATGTTGCACAGCTTGCTGTCCTTATAGGCCTTACCTGGCTTGAAGGGCTTGCCATCCGCCATGCTCACCGGCGCCAGGAAACCGGCACGGAAACCGGCCAAATCGCCCAGATCGGCCGGTGCCGGGATGGGGATCTTGCCGCCCAGTTCCTTGGAATTGGCGGTCACCGTTCCCAGGATCACCAGGCGACGGGAGGGATGGCTGGAACGCTCCAGGTCGGGCAACAGCCGCTGAATCAACAAGAAATGGCCCAGATGGTTGGTGGCCATCGAGATTTCATAGCCCTGGGGCGAGCGCTCGGGCTGCTTCAGCCTTGGCTTGTAGACGGCGGCATTGACCACCACCGCATCCAGGGGGCGCCCGGTGGCGTGCACCGCATCCACCAGACGGTTGACGCTGTCGAGATCGCCCAGATCGACGGCCAGATGGGTGACGGAGCCATCCGGAATGGCCAGGGCCTGCTGGGCCCGACGGGCTTTAGCCGTATCGCGGCAGGCCATCAGCACGTGCCAACCGCGGGTCACCAAGGCCTGGGTCGCAAACAAGCCCACCCCCGAGGAGGCCCCGGTGATCAGCACCGTGCCGGGAGTGCTAGCCGCAGGGGGGACGGGGGGCGCCAGCGTGGCGGTGTCCTCGCCGGAGATCGGAGGCATGGGAGAAGGGGAAGGGGCGAAAAAGCGATCCTTGGGATCGGACCTGGGCCAGGCCCGGCAGCAAGCTCAATGCCCCCCGGAATCGGCTGGACGGGCCAGACCCCCCGTCCCGTTCGCGGGGCCAGGGGTGCCCCTGTTGGCGGAGGCCAGGGGTCCCGGGGATCGCTGGGCGGCGGGATCCGGGAGGGTTTTGGGAGCAGCAGGGGCCTGCCAGACCACCCGCAGGCGGTTGGGGGCAATCCATGGGCTCCGGTCCCGGGCCAGAGTCTTCTCCCCCGACAT
>JAPLIF010000371.1 GCA_026389255.1 Cyanobacteriota bacterium | reverse complement strand
CTGATGCGCAGCCGGATGCTGCTCGAATCGATCGATCTGGACTGACCCAGCCATGGCTCTCTACAAGGCTGATGTCTGGCTGGGCAGCAACTCCGGCCGGCAGACCGTGAGCGTGTCCGCCAGCACCATCGCCGGCGCAAAGGAGCAGATCCGCACGATCTACCAGGTGAGCGATACCGCCATCTGGAACCTGCACGAGGCCCCCCGCGAGCGTGCAGGCGGTGGGGTCAGCGACGACGACGGTGATGCTTCTTTCTGGGGTGGAGCCGCCCTGGTGGGTCTAATGATCGTGGCCTGGGTGGTGGCCAGCTTCACCCCCCAGGTGTTCGGCGCGGGGGGCGGCATTACCACCTGGTGGCTGTTGTGCCGCCTGCAGGGCAAAAGCTTCGATGATCTGCTCCTGCCCCCCAACCGTCGCGCCCTGCTGATCACCATGGCGCTTACCACCGCAGCCGGCGTTGCTGCGTCCTTGGCGGGCCGGCAGGTGCAGCTGGATCATTTCCGTGAGGCACTCCCGGCTGCTCAGCAGGGGAGACCGTCGGCGCGGGAAGATCGGCCCCAGGTTCCCCAGGGCCCACGGACCAAGGCGGCAGCAAAGGAGGATTGAGATCCCCAGGGGGGACCTTGCGCAGGCGATGGCGCAAGGCCCTCCTCATCTTCGTGGCTGGGGTGTTTTTTGCCCTGTTCTTCTGATCTGGACAGGAGCGCCTCAACTGATGCGGTCGAGTGATGCAGTCGAGTGATGCAGCCGAGGCAGCAATCCCTATCCCCCTTTCCTTCTGACAAGCTTGAGAACCCCACCGATGGGTTGCGCGTGTCTAAACCGACCCCCAAGACCCCTGGCCACGACCTGCATTTGCGCCTGCCGGCCGGCCACTGGCAGGCCCTGGAGGCCCACTGCGCCCGCAGCGGCGACAGCATGGCCCATGTGGTGCGGGCGGCCCTGGCGGACCATCTCGACCTGGATCACCACACCCTTTGGCAGATCTCCACCTCCACCGCCGTAGTGGAAGGGGTGTCCGATGGCTGCATGCGGGTGGGGGATCTGCGCCAGCACGGCGATTTCGGGCTGGGCACCTTCGACCATCTCGATGGCGAAGGCATTTTGTTGGGCGATCAATGCTGGCAGGCCCGCGCCGATGGCAGCCTCAGTTTGGCCCCCGATGACGAGCTCACCCCCTTCTTTGTGGTGACTGACTTTCAGGCCGATGCAGTCCATCACTGGAGCGACATCCAGGGCTGTGGGGACCTCTGGGGCCGGCTCGATCAACTGCGGTCTGGTAACAACCTTTTTATGGCCTTTCGCCTCCGCGGTGTGTTTCAGCGGCTGGAGGTGCGCTCCGTCAGCGCCGTGGAATCGGGGGTGAATTTTGTGCAGGTGGCTCAGGACCAAACCGTATTTCCACTCCAGGAGGTGAGCGGCACGATGGTGGGCTTCTGGACGCCCAGCTATGCCAGCAGTATCAATGTGCCTGGCTACCACTTCCATTTTGTCAGTGATGATCGCCGCCATGGCGGCCATGTTTTGGAAAACGGCGATCTGCGGGCCCAGCAGCTCACGGTGGAGGTGCAACGGGAATCCGATCTGCGGCTGGTCCTGCCCCAGACCAAGGCCTTCCTGGAGGCCGACCTGAGCCGTGATCCGACCCAGGCCCTGGAAATTTCGGAGTAGGGAGGAGCCGTGGCGCTTGATCCTCAGCCACCACGGCTCCCCCCGCGGCTCTCTTCCCGGATTCGATCGCGGTGCCCACTCTCCGGCAGGAGCAATCCCTGAGCGCCAGTGGTTGCGGCATGCTCCACAGCCAGCGGCCGCCGGTGGCGGCGGACTTCGATCCCGCCAGCTCAACCTGTCGCCGAGGGGCGTGGGCTCCAGTGGTACCCCCCATATGGGGGGGAAGCAATGCGTTTGTAAGGGCGGGTCAAAAAAATATGCAATGATTATCTTACGTTTCCATGACTTCCTTGGAACGCACCCTAGGCACTTTCCTTGGTGATCGTTATCACTTCGCCTGACCCAATCCCCGCTCTTGGTGCAGTCAAGCCCCCGCTGACGCCCGCCCCCCACGTCCGTGATTGGACCCTTCTTAAATACACCTACTGGATCGTTTACCCGGAGTACACGATTGCCTATGAATTGCAAGGTAACTCCCTAGGTACGCTCACCTTGCCGAAAACTGATCCCGCAACGATTACCAGAATTCTAGATCAAACTGTCTATTATATTCAGGAGGTTGATCCTAGGGGATATTTGTGGGTATCCGTTGCCGTGACTTTGGTCGACCCCTCTTGGGATAATGGCAGCCATCCGCAACCCAGCTCCGGCACGCTGTTGTCTCCAATCACCCCAACAGGCGACTGGATTCTTTCAACAACAGTGAATCAGGGCGCAACAGCGTTGCAACAGCCCAGTCAGACCTGGGCCACGGGGAAAATGGTATGGATGAATGTTGATGGCACGGATCAGTGGACGATGGAAAACTGGAAAGTAGGCGGCTACGTGCATTGGGCCTACATGATTCAAGCCAAGCCGGGAGACAAATACTGGAACGACCTTCCTGTCGTCCATCAATCGATTCCTGAATTTATGGCTGGTGCTAAGCCCCCAGTGAATCCAGTCCCCTATCCAACTCCGAATAACTGAGTCGAGGGCTGTTAAGAAGTCCGTGCTGGATCCACAAACCAGAACTTTCCCTGGCTCCCTCCAGCACGGCGTATTCACCGGCGGTTTCGCCGTGCTGGCCCCCTAATCTTTTGGCTCATTCAGGTCAAACAGGCCTTGCGTAGCAGTTGCCAGGCTGGGCCCCAAGCCCGGTCAAGGCCTGCCAACATCGTGGTCCCCACCCTGAGCTGCGATGCCTGCCGACGATTCAATCTGGCGCCGCAGCTGGTATCCGGTGGCTTTCCTCAAGGATCTGCCGCGGGACCGTCCCACCGCCTTCACCCTGCTGGAGGAAGATCTGGTGCTCTGGCACGACCGCCAGGCGGGGCGTTGGCGGGCCTTCGCCGATGTCTGCCCCCACCGGCTCGTGCCCCTCTCCCAGGGGCGCCTCAACGACAAGGGCGAGCTGGAATGCCCCTATCACGGCTGGTGCTTTGACGGCGAGGGGCGCTGCACCACCATCCCCCAGGCCGATCCCGGCGCCAGCATCGACACCCTGCGCAGCCGTTGCCGCAACTACGCCACCGCCGAGGCCCAGGGGCTGCTGTTTGTGTTCAGCGGTGATCCGGCCGAGGCCGACGCCATGCCCCTGCCCCTGGTGCCGGTGCTGGAGGAGAACCCGGCCGCCTGGACCGTGCAGGACTCCTTCCGCGACCTGCCCTACGACGCCCTCACCCTGCTGGAGAACGTGCTCGATGTGAGCCATGTGCCCTTCACCCACCACGCCACCGTCGGCAAGCGCGAGACGGCCGGTCCGGTGGACCTGGAGCTCACATCATGGGGCCCGGAGGGGTTCCGGGGCCTCTGGCAGGAAGGGCCCCGCCGCGGCAGCCTCGGCAGCCAGACCACCGTGTTCACGGGCCCCAGCCTGATGATCCACGACCTCAGCACCAAAAAGGGCCCCCGCTTCCAGACGGTGGTGTACGCCACCCCGATCCGCCGCGGCGCCTGCCGGCTGTTCGTGCGGCTGCCCTTTTTCTTCGGCTCCCCCTGGCCCGGTCGCTTGCTGAATCTGCGGCCCGAGTGGTTGCAGCATCTCGGCAACCACGTGGTGCTCGAAGACGACCAGTTGTTCCTGCATTGGCAAGAGCGGGTGCTGGAGGAGCGGGGCGGCGGCACCGCCCTGGCTAAGGCCTGCTATCTGGCCACCCGCTCCGATCTCTACGTCCGCGCCCTGCATGACTGGGTGGAGCAGGTGGGCGGCGGCCCGTTCCCCCAGGCGCCCCTGCCGGAGCGGCTGGGGGAACAGCCCCTGCTGGAGCGGTTTGAGAGCCACACCCGCCACTGCCGCAGCTGCAGCGGCGCCGATCGGCGCCTGGCCCTACTGCGGCCCGCCGCGGTGGTCGCGGCGGGCCTGGCCCTGGTGGCCGCCGCCTGGTGGGGGCCCACGCTTGCCGGGGTCGCCTGTCTGGCTTTGGCCTTGGGGGCCGCCGGCGCCTGGTTCCAGGCCGGCCGTTGGCGTCAGGCCCTGCGCGCTGGCTCACCCCTGCCGCCCCGCAACAGGAGCTGAAGGGGGCAGATCCACCAAGAGGGCCCGTAACCCGCTTGGCCGATCCTCCTCAGGCCCAGAACATCAAACGGGTGGCGATTTCGACCACCACCAGGCCGATCAGGGCCATGGCGGCCAGTAGGGAATTGGGTTGGGACACGCTTTGCACCTTTGCTTGCCCGAACCCTAAAGGAAATCTTAAGATCTGGCCAGGGGCTGGCGGCAATCGCCCCAGATCGCCATATCACGCAACATCGCGCAACGCTCCCCTGATCGCGATCGGTTCGGTGGCAGCACCTGGCGGCTGGACGTAGCGGCTCAATAGCCCGAGTCGGCCACGCAGATCCCTTGGCAGGACAGGCCGTTGCTGGCGGTGCGACCGCAATGGCCGCAAAGCACGGGCTCCGGCTCCGGGCCTGCTGGTGCCCCTGCTGGCGTCCCTTCCCCAGCGGTGGCTGACTCCGGACCGTGGGAATGGCGGCTGGCAGCGCCGGCGATCGGGGGCTCCTGCGGCAGGGTCAAGGCGGCGGGCCCGGCGATCCGTTCGATCATGGCGCCCAGTGCCCTGTTGCTGTGCCCATGGTGTCCGCCCCCGTATCGCCCCGTATCGGTGTGGGCACCTGGGCCTGGGGCAACCAGCTGCTCTGGGGCTACGACCCGGCCCAGGACGGGGCCCTGCGTCAGTGCTTCCACCGGGCCGTGGCCCTGGGTCTGCATTTTTTTGATACGGCCGATTCCTACGGCACCGGGCGTTTCAATGGCCGCAGCGAGACCCTGCTCGGCCAGTTCTGCGCGGAGCTGGCCCCGGCCGATCGCCAGGCCCTCACGGTGGCCACCAAGCTGGCCCCTTTCCCCTGGCGCCTGGGCCGCCAGGGGTTCCGCTACGCCTTCGAGGCCTCCCGCCAGCGCCTCCAAGGCCACCTCGACCTGGTGCAACTGCACTGGAGTACGGCCCGATATGCCCCCTGGCAGGAGGGGCCCCTGCTGGATGGGTTGCTGGATCGGCAGCTGGCCGGAGAGGTGGCTGCCGTTGGCGTTTCCAACCTGGGTCCGGCCCGTTTGCGCCAGGTCCATCGCCATTGCCAAGAGCGCGGCGTCGCCCTGCGCAGCCTCCAGGTCCAGCTGTCCCTGCTGGCTCCCCAGCCGGTCCAGCCGGGGGGGCTGGCCGACCTCTGCCAGGAGCTGGGGGTCGAATTGATCGCCTACAGCCCCCTCGCCCTAGGGCTGCTGACCCAGCCGGCCGGGGAGGCCCCGCCCTGGCCCCCGGGGCCCCGCGGCCTGCTTTATCGGCGGCTTTGGAACGGTTGCCAGCCCCTGTTGGCCGCCTTGGGCAGCATCGCTGGCGATCGGGGGGTCCCCCAGGCGGCCGTTGCCCTCAATTGGTGCCGGGCCCACGGCGCCATGCCGATTGTGGGTCTGCGGAAGGACGGGGGGCGCGGCTCGACGCCGTCTCCGCCATGGATCACCTGCAGTAGGTGGGCGTCCCGCTGCAGGCCCTTGTCATCGTTGTCGGCCCCAGGTCCGCAGGCGGCCAGGGCCTCCTGCAGCAGCGAATCAAAGGTGGATCCGGGGAGTCGGTGACGGGCCAGTTCCAGGAAGGCCCGGGACAGGGATTCCCCCGCCGCTGCCCGTACCGCCGGGTTGCTGCGCCGCAGATCCTGCTCTTGGCTGATCGCCGATAAAAACCTCTCCGTCACATCCCGCTTGGTGGTGGCGCGGATCCGGGTGTCCTGCTCGGTCTGGTTGAGAAAAATCTGCCCCTCAAGCTCGTGGAGCCGGCGGTTGAGGCTTTCGAGCACCTCCTCGGCTTCCTTGACGATGTGGGCCAGTTGGCCGTCGGACAACCGGGGCAAATCGGCGACATACACCTTGCCGTGGTCCCTCAGGGTCAGGAACGTGGGGCGAGGTCCGGAACCGGTGCTGGGTCCCCCTTCCCGGAAACGGGGGCGGGGTTGTATGGGGCGCTGGGGCGGTATCGGACCGGCTGAGGTGCGGCGACGGGTGATTCGGGTCGAGGTATCGAGCATCACTAAGGAAACGAGGGGCTGTACGGCTGAGCCAGGGGGCTACTTGGACTTGTATAGGGGATCACCCAACGACCATAAAGAACCAGGGGTGGCCGAAGTCACCAATCTTTCAGTACGGCAATCCCGCCAACGCCGCCGGCGGGGCCTCCCCGGCGGCGATTCGACCCATCTCCCAGGCCCTAAAGCCGGTGGCCTCGCAGATCCCCATCGCGCCTTCGACGGCATCGGGCGGCACCACCAGGCAGAACCCCACCCCCAGATTGAAGGTGTTCCATAGGTCGGACTCCGGCACCTGGCCCTGGATCTGCAACCAGTTAAAAAGGGCCGGCCGCGTCCAGCTGTCGGGATCAATGACCCCATGGACCCCCGCCGGCAGGGCGCGGGGCAGGTTCTCCGGTAGCCCTCCACCGGTGATGTGGGCCATGGCGTGCAGGGGGACGTTGTTGTCTTGCAGCGCCTTCACCAACGGCGCATAGATCAGGGTTGGCGTCAGCAGTGAGGCGATCAGGGAGGGCCCGTTGGCTTCCAGGGGGGCGTGGGGCGGGTGGCCGCTGGCGGCAAGAATCTTGCGCACCAGGCTGAAACCGTTGCTGTGTAAGCCGCTGCTGGCCACCGCCACGATCCGATCGCCGGCGCCGACAGCCTGGCCATCAATAAGAAGGTCTTCTTCCACCACACCCACGCAGAAGCCGGCCAGGTCGTAGCGCCCCTGGGGGTAGAACCCAGGCATCTCGGCGGTTTCTCCCCCCAACAGGGCGCAGCCACTGGAGCGGCAGCCGGCGGCGATCCCCTCCACCACTTCGGCCATGGCCTCGGCGCTGAGGCGACCGGTGGCGATGTAGTCGAGAAAAAACAGAGGCTCGGCACCGCTGGTGATCACGTCGTTGACGCACATCGCCACCAGATCGATGCCGACCCCCTGGTGGGCGCCATGGTCCTGGGCCAGTTCCAGTTTGGTGCCGACCCCGTCGGTGCCGGCCACCAGCAAGGGTTGCTTCAGACCCCCCGGCAGGCGGCAGAGGCCTGCGAACCCCCCCAAAGCGCCCCGAACCTCGGGCCTGTGGGTGCTTTCCACGCTGCGGCGGATGCGTTCCACGAAGGCCCGCCCTGCCACCACATCAACCCCGGAGTCGCGGTAATCCATAGCCGTGCTGCCGGAACTGGCTCCGATCTTCCGATGGCGGCGACCCCGGGCCGCCATTCCGCTCCCCGGCAGGTGGACGATTTCAAGATCGGCACGCGCAATGATTTGCCCAGCTGATGCCAAGGATCAGATTTTCCGATGTCCCCATTTGGTGACCGAGGCGCGGTTTTCAGTCGGGGCCAAAGGATGGGCAATGGATGATGAAATCTGATCAATCAATTTGGGCGACTTTCTCACTTTTTGGCCCCGCTAATTCGGGATACCTTGGGCTCGTTGTTATTTCTGTAAGGAACTTCCGGGTTAATTTCACCGAGTTTTGATGCCCTATCAACGGGTCTCCAATCGGTGCAGTCCGTCCGCAGCCAGGGGCATCGC
>JAPLIF010000134.1 GCA_026389255.1 Cyanobacteriota bacterium | reverse complement strand
CCTCACTGCTGAGATAAATCTGACCCCGTACCCGAAAGGGCTCCCGCAGCAAGCCGGCCTGGCCCCGCAGGGCCGAACCGACCTGCAGACGAATGGCCTCGCCCCGCAGTTCCACCGACTCAAAGCGCAGATCCTGAAACACCACCCGCCGGGCCCGCAGCCGGGCCCCCTCAAGTTGGCCCCGCAACAACCTGGCGGCGGATCCCTCCAGCTGGATTTCCAGGCTGTCGATCTCCTGACATTGCTGCCGCAGCCACAGTTCCAGGGCCCGTGCCAGCAGGGCCAACAGGGGCCCACCGCCCGAACGGTCGCCATCAACGCTGCCGCCAGACCGTGAGGGCGGCAGGGAGGAACCCGGACTCATCCGTGACAAGAAACTCGCGATAGGGGCATTCTCTAATCCATCCGGGCCCGCCGGCCCGCCAGAAAGGCTTCCACCGCCGTGATCAAGGCCAACAGCAGCAGGCCCGCCAGACCGACCAAGCGGTCGGACTCCTGGGCGGTATCCCGGTTCTGCCAGGACGAAGCGCCGATCAGCAACGCTGGGAAGGTTCCAGTCAGCTGGAGTCTGGGGGTCCGGCGCAAGGGGGGAGGGATCAGCCACAGCAAGGGTGCCAAGCAAGGGTTGGTTCAGTTTGGCTGGGCCGCCACCACATGGGCCTCCAACAAGGCCCGATGCAGCCGTTCCAGCCTCCTGGCATTCACGCCAAGATCGGATTCGCCCAGCCTGGAGGCCGATCGCACCTCAAGCTCGTGGCTGGCCGGGAGGGTGTGAATTTCCAGGTCATCGACAAAGCCAAACAACCGGCTGCTGGCCGTGGCGTGGAGATATCCCGCCCGGGTATCGACCACCTCGACCCCCTCCAAACTCAGGATCACCGGCACCAGGCGTTCGATGCTGATGTCCTCCTGGGCCAGGGGCCAGCGGGCCCAGGCGCAGTGGGCTGGGGATTCACAGGGCGCCAAGTGGTTCTGCTGCAGCCCCAGGTTGGCGGGCACCGGGCCGGCCAGATGCAGCAGGGAGGCCTGGGCCGGCGCCACAACCAAAGTCGGGCCCAGGAGCAGCAAACCGGCCAAGAGCAACGATCTGAACCACGGCAGCAGGCCGTAAATCCAATCACCAGAAGGGGGCACGACCGGGGATGCAAGGGGTGCCGCCATCCTGGGTGATCCGAGCCCACCGCTGCGATCAGGGCCCCTGGTCGGCCAGGCTCCCTTGTCGCCAGGCGGCAGCCACCGTGGCGGGTTGGTCGAGATGGGGGAGATGGCCACAGGCCTCCAACTCCTCAATGCGGTTGCCCAACAGCGCCTGGGCGGCCCGTTTCTGGGGAGGTCGCAGAATCCGGTCGTCCTTGCCCCACAGCACGGCCAGGGGCTGGGCCGGCAGGGGGGCGCCACAGCCCGCGAAGCCCCCTGATCGGGCAAAGCGTCGAAGGGCATCGGCCCAACCTGGGGTTGGCAGGTGCACAGAAGCGATCTCCAACTCGGCGGGGCCGACGGCGGCCTCGGGATCGGCAAAGGCACTGCGGCACAACCCCCGGCGCACCCCCGGCCTTGCCAGGAACCGAACCCCCAGGGCATCCAGCAGGGGCGGCACCGGCATGGGGCGCCCCGTCAGTCCAGCCGGGGCCAGTAGCAAGAGGCGGGAAATGGTTTCGGGGTGGCGGCGGGCCAGTTCAACCGCCACCGCCCCCCCCATGGAGGCCCCAATCAGCCCCACCCCTGGCCCGAGCCGTGGCAGCAGGCCATCCAGGTGGCGCAACACCGCCTCCGGGTCGTAGTCAGCACTGGCGGGACGGGGAGAAAAGCCAAAACCATGGAGATCCGGTATCACCAGACGGTGATCGCTGGCCAACAGGGGCGCCAGGCGCCGGAATTCCAGAAACGAGCTGTCAAAGCCATGCAGCAACAGCACGGTGGGCCCCTGGCCCAAGACCGCAACCGGCGTCTGCAGGCCGGGCGAGCCGGGGGCCCGGTCAGGGCCTGGCCACCACTCAACGGAGCTGGCCAAGGCCCGGGCCTGGGGATCGATCAGGGATCGGGCAGCTGCCTGGACCAGCGCCTGGGAGGCTGCCACCAAGGGATCGGTGGCGGCAGGATCGGGTCCTGGCGCCGGCGGCACGGGCTGGTCGCTCAGGCGCAAAGGACCTCGGCGGTTGTGCTAACAAGAGCGGCCATCAGTTCGGTCGGCTGGACCGGGAACGGCAACAGATGCAGGTCGGATCCTGCTTGGCAGGCGTGGTCGCAGACCTGAAGCAAGTCCTGGAGACTGGCCTGGGCCAAGCCCAGTTCCGCCAGGTCCACCGGCAGATGCAAGGCGCGGAAGAACTTCAGCAACTGGCGGCGGGCTTGGCCCGCCAGAGCGTGACCCGCCAGCATTTCTTCGAGGCGGAGTTGGGCCAGGACCCCAAAACCGACTTTCTCGCCATGGAGATGGCCAGCGCTGGCGGGAAGCTGGGTCAGGCCGTTATGGATGGCATGGGCCGCCACAGTGCGGCAGCGGGCCCCCCCCAGACCTCCCACCAAGCCGGCGGTGAGGGCACAGCCCTCGGCCACCCGCACCCAGGAGGCTCCGTGGGGGTCGGCCATGGCGGCTTCCCCATCGAGCAGCAACTGGTCCCGTAGCGTTCGCGCCACCTGGAGAGCCTGCTGCACCAGTCCATCCCCACTGGAACCACTGCTGACGGAGGCCTCGTACCACTTGGCCATGGCATCGGCCATACCACTGGCCAGGGTCCGGGGCGGTGCAGAACGCACCAAGTCGTGGTCAAAAACAAGCAGGTCGGGACAACGGGGCAAAACCACGTCCTCCTGGAAAGCTCCCTGGGGTGAATAGAGATTGGCCAGGGCCGTCCAACCGGCGCAGGTGGCTGCGCTGGTCGGCACCGTCACACAGGGGAGATCCAGGCGATGGGCCAACCACTTGCCGGCATCGATCACCTTGCCCCCGCCAATCGCCATGACGGCGTCAACGGGCTCAACCGTGGGCTGGTTGGCGACCAAGCGATCGAGGTCTTCGACGCAACAATCAAACACCAGCTCCGCCGGGGTGGCCTTGACACCGTGGCCGGCCAGATCGGCGATGCAGCGCTGGCGTAGGGGCGCCGTGGCAGCACTACGGCCCAGCATCAAGGGCCTACGGCTGAGGGTACGAATCCCATCCAGGGAATCAAACCAGGCTCCTGGACCCCGAACCACCATGGGGGGGGCCAGGAGCAGGCGAGTCACGGGATCCAGGGGCTTCGGCCCAGTTGGAGAACAACTCACCGCTGGAATCAGGTGCCAGCACCGGCGAGTTCCGGTATGGCCACCGGGGCGATTTGGCCCTCCTTGAGGATCACCACCTGCTTGGCGTCGTTGATGTCGACGACGGCTGAATCGCCTTCGCCGATGCGACCGGAGAGGAATTCCTCCGCAAGGGAATCCTCCAAGAGGCGCATCACGGCACGACGCAGGGGTCTGGCGCCATAGCTCGGGTTATAGCCCTCTTCAACGAGCCGCTCCTTGAAGGCATTGGTCACGGAAAGGTGGATGCCTTTATCAGCCATGCGACCGAAGACCTCACGCAACATGATTTCGGCGATCAGCTTGACCTCATCGCGGGTCAGTTGGCGGAACACAATGATCTCGTCAAGGCGATTGAGGAACTCAGGGCGGAAATACTGCTTGAGTTCTTCATTGACCAAGGAACGAATTCGGTTATATTGGGTCTCCTCTTGGGCGCCACCAGAGAATTCGAAGCCCAAGCCACCGCCGCCCTTCTCGATGACTTTCGAACCGATGTTCGAGGTCATGATGATGAGGGTGTTTTTAAAATCAACCGTGCGGCCCTTGGAGTCGGTCAGACGACCATCCTCAAGTAACTGCAACAGCAGGTTGAAAACATCGGGGTGGGCTTTTTCGATTTCATCAAAGAGCACCACGGTGTAGGGCCGACGGCGCACCGCTTCGGTGAGTTGTCCGCCTTCATTGAAGCCGACATAACCTGGAGGCGAGCCAATCAGTTTACTAACGGTGTGGCGCTCCATGAATTCGCTCATGTCGAGGCGAATCATGGAGTCTTCACTGCCGAAGAAATAGGCGGCCAAGGCCTTCGTCAATTCAGTTTTACCCACACCGGTGGGTCCGGAGAAGATAAAGCTGGCAATGGGACGATTTGGATTTTTCAAACCCACCCTTGCCCGACGAATCGCCCGGGATACCGCCTTAACGGCTTCGTCCTGGCCAATCAGTCGTTGATGCAGAGTTTCTTCCATGTTGAGCAGCTTCACCGATTCGCTTTCGGTGAGTTTCTGGACAGGAACCCCGGTCCAGGAGGCAACAATATGGGCAATGTCCTCCTCAGTCACCACAGGAGTTCGCTCTTCTGGAGACACCACAGCCTGGAACTCGTTGGCAACGCCTTCCGCGTTGCCATCGGCCGCGGCAGTTTCGGAAGCAGGGGATTCGTCGTCGCGCCTGGCTTGAAGAATGCTACGGATCTGGTCGCGAAGTTCGACCTCTTTGTCGCGCAATTCTCCAGCTTTCGTGTAATTCTGACCGCGAACAGCCTCTTCCTTCTGCTTTTGGATGTCACGTAACTGACGGTCCACTTCCTTGGCGGCAGGGGGCAGCTTGGAATTCATCAATCGCACCCGACTACCGGCTTCATCAATGAGATCGATAGCCTTATCAGGAAGGAAGCGATCACTGATGTAGCGATCTCCAAGGGTGGCAGCGGCGATCAAGGCCTCATCGGAGATCTTGAGGCGATGATGTTGCTCATACCGCTCCCTCAGACCACGAAGAATCTCGATCGTATCGATCACGGAGGGCTCACCCACCATCACAGGTTGGAAGCGGCGCTCCAAGGCCGCATCACGTTCAATGTGCTTGCGGTATTCGTCGAGAGTGGTGGCGCCGATGCACTGAAGCTCGCCACGGGCGAGGGCGGGCTTAAGAATATTGGCCGCATCGATGGCCCCTTCGGCAGCACCGGCACCAATGAGGGTATGGACCTCATCGATCACGAGAATCACATTGCCAGCACTACGAATTTCCTCCATGATCTTCTTGAGGCGCTCCTCGAATTCGCCTCGGTATTTGGTACCCGCCACCAACAAACCAATATCTAGGGTCAGAACCCGCTTGTCCTCAAGGATGTCCGGCACTTCTCCCTGGGTGATGCGCTGGGCCAGACCTTCGGCGATGGCCGTCTTACCGACTCCAGGTTCACCGATCAGGACTGGATTGTTCTTGGTGCGACGACCAAGAATCTGGATCACCCGCTCAATCTCGTTCTGGCGCCCCACCACCGGATCGAGTTTGGATTCGGCCGCCATCTGGGTCAGATTGCTGCCGAACTCATCCAGGGTCGGCGTTTTGGTTGATCCCTTGCCACCCCCGCCCGAAGCCACTTCGGCGGTTTCACCGAGCATGCGAATCACTTGGGTGCGCACCTTGGCGAGATCGACACCGAGGTTCTCCAGAACCCGGGCCGCCACCCCTTCGCCTTCCCGGATCAGGCCAAGCAGCAGGTGCTCGGTGCCGATGTAGTTGTGGCCCAGTTGGCGCGCCTCCTCCAGGGAGAGCTCAAGAACGCGTTTCGCCCTGGGGGTGAAAGGAATCTCGACCGCAACGAAACCGGATCCGCGCCCGATGATCTTTTCAACCTCGACGCGGGCGTCCTTGAGGTTAACGCCCATGGATTTGAGCACCTTGGCCGCCACGCCGGTGCCCTCGCCGATCAGCCCGAGCAAAATTTGCTCTGTGCCCACAAAATTGTGACCGAGCCGGCGGGCTTCTTCTTGGGCCAGCATGATCACCTTGATGGCCTTCTCGGTAAACCGCTCGAACATGGGCGGGAGCCTTGACAAGTGAACCCAACCTATCAGGATCAAAGGGGTGAATGGGGCTAATCAGCTCAATACGGGAAAATCCTTGGTGGCGCAATCGATCTGGGAAACTACGCCATCAATGGAGATGCGGTTTTCACGCCCTTATTACATAAACAACTACGGGTTTCCCCACCCTGTTGTCGTTGCCAGATTCAGCCATTGGATCAGGGCATCTTCTCCATTTCGGTAGTAAGCGCGACGGACTCCCGCTTCCTGAAAACCAAAGGAGCCATAAAGGGCCCGCGCCCCCCCATTGGACCGTCCCACTTCCAGCGTCGCCCGGAGCGCCCCCAACCCATGTGCCCGCCTGAGGAGCAGATCCAGAACCTGGCGACCGAGGCCCTGGCGCCGGCGTTCGGGCGCCACCGCTACCGCCGTGATGTGCAATTCATCGAGCACCAACCAACCACAGGCCAAGGCCAACAACTCCCCCTGCAGGCGCAGGCCCACAACAGGTCTGGCCGGCTCCTCCAGCTCGGTCTGCCACTGCTGCTCTGTCCACAGACCGCCCAGGCTGAGGCGGTCCAGGTCCAGACAGGCCTGCAGATCGTCGCAGCCCAGGTCGCAGGATTCGATCAGCAAGCCAGCGATGCCGGGCCTGTCATCATCGGTCGCCGTCCAGGGCTTCCTGCCTACCATCAACCTCAATTCTTCCTGCCCCGGACGCGTCATGGTTCCGCCTGTCCCCTCAGCCGCTGCCCCGACGCTCCACGGCCCCGATGCCATGGCGGCCGTTGGGGAGCCCATTCCCCCGGGCCGTCCCTTCGAAAGCGGGGTGGATCCGACCAGCCCCAATCGCAACCTGGCCCCCATCAGTGCCTCTCTGGATGACCAGGACCGATTGATGGTTGGGGGCTGCCTGCTGAGCGACCTGGCCCGCGACTACGGCACCCCTCTCTATGTGTTGGATGAAGCCACCCTGCGGGCGACCTGTCAGGCCTACCGCCAAGCCCTGGAAGACTCCTATGCCGGTCCCTCCCTGGCCATCTATGCCTCAAAAGCCAATAGTTCCCTAGCGATCACGGCCCTGGTGGCCTCCGAGGGATTGGGGCTGGATGCGGTGTCTGCGGGCGAACTGCTGACGGCCCTGGAAGGGGGAATGCCCCCCGATCGCATCGTGCTGCATGGCAACAACAAGTCCCGGCAGGAGCTTGAGCTGGCGGTGAGCCACGGGGTCACGGTGGTGGTCGATAACTGGCTGGATCTGGAACTGCTGAGTGGCATCGCCCCGGCCCATCCCGGCCCCGTGCGCCTAATGCTGCGTTTCACCCCCGGGATCGAGTGCCATACCCACGAGTACATCCGTACCGGCCATCTTGACAGCAAATTCGGCTTCGATCCCGACCAACTGGAGTCCGTGCTGCGCCACCTTGCGGCCTGTTCCTGGGCCTGTCTGGATGGGCTCCATGCCCACATCGGCTCCCAGATCTTTGAACTGCAGCCCCATCGAGACCTGGCCAGCGTCATGGCCGACGCCCTGGTCCTGGCCCGCTCCCTAGGCCATCCCTGCTCCGATCTCAATGTGGGCGGGGGTCTGGGCATCCGTTACGTCAGCTCCGATGACCCCCCGTCGATCCAACAATGGGTGGCCGATGTCGCCACGGCGGTGGCGACCGCCTGCACCGAGCGGGGCCTGGCCTTGCCGCGGCTGCTCTGCGAACCCGGCCGCTCCCTGGTCGCCAGTGCCGGGGTCACCCTCTACAGCGTCGGCAGCCGTAAAACGGTTCCAGGCCTGCGCACCTATGTGGCCATCGATGGCGGCATGAGTGACAACCCTCGCCCCATCACCTATCAATCGCGCTACACGGCCGTGCTGGCCGATCGACCGACCGCCCCGGCCGCCGAACCCATCACCCTGGCGGGTAAACACTGCGAATCGGGAGACGTCCTGCTCACTGGCCTGGCCCTGCCCGAAACCACCACCGGTGATGTGGTCGCAGTGTTCGCCACCGGTGCCTACAACGCTTC
>JAPLIF010000287.1 GCA_026389255.1 Cyanobacteriota bacterium | reverse complement strand
ATCACCTGGCCCCGATCATTGATGAGGGGACCGCCGCTGTTGCCGGGATTCACCGCCGCATCGGTTTGCAGGTAGGGCACCCGCTGGCCTTCGCCGACGGCATTGGTGCGTTGGATGGCGCTGATGATGCCGGCGGTGACGGTGTGATCCAGGCCGAGGGGATTGCCAATGGCGATGGCCGTTTCGCCGGGCCGCACCTTGTCGGAATCCCCCAGCGGGGCCACGGGCAGCCGGGTAGCTACCACCTTGACGACCGCCACATCGGTGAGGGGATCGGCCCCGATCACTTTGCCGGTAAAACTGCGTCCATCGGTGAGGGTCACGGTGACCTCGTTGGCGCCGTCGACCACGTGGGCATTGGTCAACAGCACCCCATCGGAGCGGGTGATGAAACCCGAGCCCTGGCCCTGTTGCTGCTGAATCGCCGGTCCCTGGCCGAAGGGACCGCCCACGGGACTGACGGTGCGCTTGACCGTGTCAATCCGGACAACGGCGGGGCCGGCCTTTTCAACGGCCGCCACAATCGGGTTGCCGGTGGGCTGGAGCGGCGGCCGGGAGGGGGCGTCGCTGAGGCGAACCAGCTCCCGCTTCGGGGCACTGCCCGGCAGGGGCATGCCGTTGGAACAGGCTGCCAGAGCCACCGCCATGGTCAGCATCGAGGCCAGGCTCGCTAGGGAACGGGGGCCAGCTAGGGACAACCGAAGAGAGGTAAGGGTCTGTCCATTTAAGACCAAGCCTCCCTCGAGACCTGCGTATATTCACTCCCTAGTGCGGTGAGCAGGCGGTGCAGCAGGCGGACGAACTGTGGCACCAAATTCAGCAGGCCCTGCAGGCCAACCTCAGCAAGCCCACCTTCGAGACCTGGATCCGACCTGCTCGGGCCCTCACCTTCAGTGGGGGCACCCTCAGGTTGGAAGCCCCCACCGCCTTCGCCAGCGGCTGGCTGCGCAAGCACTACCTCACCCAGATCCAGGCCCTCGGCACCGAACTGAGCGGTCATCCGGTGGCCATCGAGGTGGTGAGCGCCCCGGAGCAACCCCAGGCCAATCCTGGAGCCCAGGGCGAAGTGATGATCGTCAGCGAGGGGGAGAGCCGCACCCCAGCCCGGGATGACAGCCGAACCCCAAAGGGTCCCCCGTCCAAGGAACGCCCCCCAGCGGGCCTCAATCCCCGCTACCGCTTCAGCCGTTTTGTGGTCGGACCCAACAGCCGCATGGCCCACGCTGCGGCCTTGGCGGTGGCGGAGTCGCCGGGGCGGGAATTCAATCCGTTGTTCCTCTGCGGCGGCGTCGGTCTGGGCAAAACCCACCTGATGCAAGCGATTGGCCACTACCGCCACGAGATTGACCCTTTAGCCAGGGTGTTTTATGTCTCAACAGAAACCTTTACCAATGACCTGATTCAGGCAATTCGCAAAGATGGGATGCAGGCTTTTCGAGACCGCTATCGCGCCGCCGACCTGATTCTTGTCGATGACATCCAATTTATTGAGGGTAAAGAATATACCCAGGAAGAATTCTTCCATACCTTTAATGCCCTGCATGAAGCGGGGCGCCAACTGGTCATCGCCAGTGACCGTCCCCCCAGCCAAATTCCCCGCCTGCAGGAACGCCTGATTTCCCGTTTTTCGATGGGACTTATTGCCGATATCCAGGCTCCCGATCTAGAAACCCGTATGGCGATTCTGCACAAGAAAGCCGAAGTGGAGCAGATGGCCCTGCCGCGGGATCTCATTCAATACATCGCCGGCCGCTTCACCTCCAACATCCGCGAGTTGGAGGGAGCCCTCACCCGGGCGGTGGCCTTCGCCTCGATCACGGGACTACCGATGACGGTGGAGTCGGTAGCCCCCATGCTGGACCCGGTGGGCAATGACGTCGAAGTCACACCCCAGCAGGTTCTCGACAAGGTTTCAGAAGTCTTTGGCGTCGGCATTGAGGAGATGCTGAGCCCGAGCCGCAAAAGAGCCGTCAGCCAGGCGCGCCAGGTGGGGATGTTCCTGATGCGGCAGACGACCAATCTCTCCCTGCCCCGCATTGGTGGCGCTTTTGGTGGCAAGGATCATTCCACGGTGATGTATGCGGTCGAACAGGTGGAACGCAAGCTCAACAGTGATCCCGGCTTGGCCCGTCAAGTGCAACAGGTGCGGGATCTGCTGCAAATTGATTCTCGCAAGCGCAAGTAATCCCATCAACTTCCATGTCAGATCGAGAATGGCTGCCTAATCCTGTTACTTAAAAATAGACTAAATTTAACATGCTAAAGTCAACTCTCAAAAAGCTAAATAAATCGCAAATCCTAACCAGAGCTGAAACGGGCTACGCCAAAAATATTGACGACAATTTGACTGTAATCCTAGATTTGGCTTATAATTTAATAAACCAAGATTATTTCAACCTAAATTAAAAAACTACAAATTAATAATGGGTTCGCTACGGTCTTTTCCCTCAACCTCGCCGCTGAATACCCGACTTGCCGTGATATCCTGCGCCTCAATCGTCATCAGATCCTGTTTATTGAGCCTGGACCCCATACCATTAAACAAGCGATTGGCCTGGCGCATGCGAGCCCGGTCGATCGCATTGCGGATGGAGCGAGCATTGGCAAAGAACGGTAACTTCCTGCGGAGGCTTATATAATCAACAAAAGCCACCCTTGCCTCATCACTAAAACGATAATTTTCGGCAGCAAGAATCAGCTGGGCAATGGCAAAAAGTTCATCACAGCTATAATCGGGGAAATCGATATGATTAGCTACCCTTGACGAAAGACCGGGGTTTGATTGGTAAAAAATATCCATGCGCTCTTTGTAGCCAGCAAAGATAACAACAAGATCATCTCGATTGGCCTCCATCACCTGCAACAATATCTCGATGGCTTCAGCGCCGTAATCACGTTCATTCTCCGGGCGATAAAGATAATAAGCTTCATCAATAAACAAAACGCCACCCATGGCCTTTTTAAGCATTTCACGGGTCTTGGGTGCGGTGTGGCCGATGTATTGACCGACCAAATCATCGCGGGTCGCCGTCACCACATGACCCTTGCGCAGATGGGCTTTGTTAACACCGAGTAGGGCGGCTATCTCTCGTATTCGTGCCTTGACAGGTTTTAGGCCCACAAGTTCATGATCCAGTTGATCAAGAACCTGCTGAATCCCAGAAGCCTCGTAGGATCCGCGTAAATCGACGCTGGTTTCATCCTGGTTCAGGCTTGGTGCAGGATCCGTTCCGTCAGAGGAGTTCATCAATCGCCGCAATAAAGCTTTGTTCGGCTTCGCCGAAGGCCTGACCCTCCTCAGGCCGCACCGTTAAATTGACGTAGGTACGACCAAAACTGATATCGGGGAATTTATCTAAACGTTCTGAGAGCTGGTTGAGTCTCTCCAGAAACACCCGGGTGGCCTCATAGTCACCAAATTCAACACGACGCTCGCAACGTTCCGGTCGAGTGCGTTGCCTCCAAGGCTGATCCATTGCAGACAGTTCTAGGTGCTTTGTGGAATGACCTTAGGCCACCACGGCAAGGCAATCCGTACGGGCGGTCGCTAATCGGTTGGCCCAGGCGGCGGCATGGGCCAAGTTGGCGGCCTGTTGGCTCGGATCGACGCTGGCCAGATCGAAGGGGAAGGTGCCCTCGATGGCCGCATTGGTCACACAGAACATGGACTTCTGAAAGCTCATGGCAATTTTGACCCTCTCATCGCCTTCGCCCCGGGTACGGTTGAGGTAAAGCGCATGCAGCCGCTCCGGCAGGTGGCGGTACATGTCCTGCATCAACAGGCTCGGGGGGATGCCGGCTCCCATGGTGGGCAAGGGATCGGCATAGAGGGCGCCGTAGCTGAATTGCCACTGATCCGGCGAAATCTGCTGGGCCTGGGCGTTGAAAGACACCGTGCCCAGAAAGGGGGTGCCGCGCAGAAACACCGCTTCGACATAGGGCACCGCCACATCAACCAGGAAGGTCAGGCCGGCCTCGGGGGGCAAGACCCAGAACCGTTCACCGGCCACAGTCACCCCGTAGGTGATCGGATTTGCGGCGGCGGCCACCAAGCCCTGACGCAGGAAATCGACCACATCCCGAATCGAGCAGATCGATCCCTGGGCTTCAGCTTGGGCCAAGTCGATAAAAAGATCACTCATCACCCGCCAAAATTGGCCCAGGGCGTGGGTGGTGGCGGCGACCCGTATGGCTTCCAGCAGGAAGTTAGGAAAGAGGGGATGGAGGATGGCGAGCAGGGGATCCTGCTTGGTCTTGCGGGCAATGATGGCGGCACTATTTTGCAAAAAGCCATCACTGTCGAGATAGGCATCGAGACCACCGGTTCCATGCCAGAGCATGGTCTTCATGCAATATTCGGCATACTCAAAATTGATGCGATCATGGCAAAGATGACGCCATATCTTGCCTGGACTTAGATCACCATCCAAAAAACGAAAAATTGGTAATGGATTAAGAAACTGAGCTTCAGCTTGATAAATCAGATTGCGGCTATAGGCATCTAACACTTCTCCGTAGCTATGTAAAACATCGACCACTTCGATGCGATTCTCCTCGCTTTCACTCAGTAGGGTTGATCCCGTCAATAGCTGCTGCTGCAGCTCCTGGGAACTGGGCATGCCACCGCGGTGGGTCAGCAGCTCGGAAATGACTGGCATCAGCCCACTCCTCCGGGATTCAGTATGGCCACCAGATCGGGCAATCGGGCCATGGCGGTGCTGGTGCTCTCGCTGAGGTAGCCCAACCCCGCTGGCAGCAAGCCAAGGGCAACGACGGCCAAAGCAAGGGCCAGGGCCGGAATCGTTTCGCGGGGGGCGACGGCCGCCAGACGGATATCCAGGCGACCATCGACCTCAGCCAGGCTGGGGGGCGTGATCGCCAAGCGTCCGAAGAAGGCCCGGTTAACCAGCAGCAGGAAATACACGGCCGTCAAACCGGAACCCACCATGCACAGCAACGTCGCCAGCGGGAAGCGCTCGATGCTGCCCCGAAAAACCAGGAATTCGGAGATGAAACCGGCCATTCCTGGCATGCCGGCACTGGCCATGACCCCAAGGGTCATCAAGCTACCGGTGAGGGGCAATCCCCTTTCAGGATTGAGCAATCCCCGCAACACCTCCAGATCGCGGGTGCCGGTCTTGCGATAGACGATGCCAACCAAAAGAAACAACAGGGCTGAAATCAAGCCATGGCTCACCATCTGGAACAAGGCACCGGCAAGGCTCACCGGTGTGGCGGCGGCAGCCGCCAGCAGGATGTAGCCCATGTGCCCCACCGAGCTGTAGGCCACCATCCGTTTCATGTCCCGCTGGGCGATGGCCGCCAGGGAGCCATACAGAACAGAAACCGCGGCCCAGATCGCCAACCAGGGGGCCACCAGGGCCCAGGCCTGGGGAAACAGGCCCAGACAGAAACGCAATAACCCATAGGTGCCTAGCTTCAACAGCACCCCGGCCAGAAGCACCGAAACCGGACTGGAGGCCTGGGTGTGGGCATCCGGCAGCCAGCTATGGAACGGGAACAGGGGGATCTTGATGCCAAAACCGATCAGGAGGGCACCAAGCAGGACCAATTGACTCCCCATGGCCAGGCGATCACTATCAATCGGTGTGATGCTGAAATCAGCCACCCCCGTCAACAGGGCCAAACCCAGAAAGGCCCCCAGGATCAACATCCCTGAAACAGCCGTGAACAACAAAAACTTGGTGGCGGCGGCGGCGCGATCGACGCCGCCCCAGATGGAGATCAACAGCCAAAGGGGAATCAGCTCCAGCTCATAGAACAGGACGAACAACAGCAGATTCCCTGCCATGAAAGCACCATTGACGGCAGCGCTGATGATCAACAGCAGGGCGAAATAAAGCCGGGGCCGCTGACTGATATCCCGGGTGCAAACAACGGTAACCAGGCTCAGGGCACTATTGATTAACAACAGCGGCAGGGATAACCCATCAATTCCTAGCCGATACTCAAGACCGAGCCCGGGCAGCCAGGGCAGGGTCTCGACCAACTGCAGATCGGGTAGGGCGGGGTTAAAAGACCTCAGTAACACCAGATTCCAAACGAGCTGGGCGATCAATACCGCCAAGGCAAGGGACCGCATGCGTCCTGGGGGTGGATTTCCCGGCCAGAGCAGCAGCAGAAAGCTGCCGAGCAATGGGATCAACAGCAAGGCACTCAGCATGATTTTCTCCTATCCCCTCAACCAGGTCAGGCTGCCAAAGAGTAAGACAATCGCCACAAGCACCGTTAGGACATAAGTCTGCAACTGGCCACTCACCCCGAGTTTCAAACCCTCAGCACTGGCCAGGGAGAGGCTACCAACCCGGCGGGCCAGACCATTGACGACGACCCGATCAATGGTATTGGTGAACTGGGCTAGTCCGGCCACCCAAGCAACAATGGTGGCTCGATAAATACGATCGGTATAGAAATCAAAGGCCAGCAGATCCTGCAGGGTCCGCAGGGGCCGCAACATCGAACGGGACCAGAAGCGATCCAGCCGCACCAAGCAACCAATCACCACTCCCACCACGCCCGTGGCCACCACAAGCAAGGCACTGGCAGTGGAGACTGGAACAACGCCTGGAGAGGGATCAAGCCGGGCGATGATCAAAGGGATGAGCAGCACGATCACCATCAGGCTGACCATGGGGAGCGCCATCAGCCAGTTGACCTCTGGGGTGCGTTTGGTCTTGGCATGGGGGACATCAAGAAAAACCTGGCGGAAGACACGCACCAAATTGAAGGCCGTCAGACCATGGACCAGCAGCACGACGGCGGCGAAGAAGGGGGATTGGGGCATGAACCGATCCACCATCAGGCCGTAACACCAGAAACATCCCAGGGGCAAGATTCCAGTCAGGCCGGCGGCCGCCACCAGATAGGCGCCGGTGGTGGCGGGCATGCGGCTGCCCAGCCCACCGAGTTCGGTGATGTCCTGGCAATTGGTGGTGGAGATCACACTGCCCACACTCATGAACAGCAACGCCTTGGCCAGACCGTGGGCTAGCAGCAACAGCAAGACCACGACGGGCTGTTCCAAGGCGATGGCAATAAAGACCAAGCCGAGGATCGAACTGGTGCCATAGGAGAAAGCCCGTTTGAGATCCACCTGGGCGATGGCGACCAGGGCGCCGCCCACGGCGCTGATGGTGCCCACCGCCAGCAAGCCATGCACCGCCAGGGGCGAGAGTTTGAGCAGGGGCATGACCTTGAGCAGAACCAGGGCTCCGCAGGTGACCACAACCGAATTACGCAGGATGGAGGCAGGGTTGGGACCTTCCATGGCCTCATCCAGCCACAGGTGCATCGGAAACTGAGCACATTTACCCATCGGCCCGGCGATCAACCCCAGTCCCAGCAGGGTGCCCGCCAGGGGGGAGATGGATCCGGTGGCTTGACTGCGGGCCGCCCAGGCGTAGAGATCGGGAAATTCGAGGGATCCAGCCCAGGCGGAGAGGGCTACCACCGCCATCAGTAGCAACACATCCCCGACCCGCTTGGTGAGAAAGGCATCGCGGGCAGCGGTGACAACCAAGGGTTGGGCATACCAAAATCCCACCAATAAATAGGTGGAAAGAGTAAGCATTTCCAGCAGGAAATAGCTCATGAAAAGATTGCTGCTCAGCACCACCCCTGCCATGGCGCCTTCAAAGAAGCCCACCAGGGCATAAAAACGAGCCAGGGACCAATCCTTGTCCATGTAGCCAAGCGCAAACACCTGGCAAAAGACACTCATCGTGGTCACCATTTCCAGGGCGGCCAGATTGGTGATGGAGAGGTCGAATCCAATCTTCAGGTTCAGATCAGCAAGCTGGAACCAGTTCCATTCCAGATGGCGTGCCCCCGTCCTCAAGACCTCTTGGAACACCAAGCTGCCATGAACCAGGGCCACCACCGAAAGCAGCAAATTGAGATAGGCCGCCGGCCGGGGGCCCTGACGTTTGATCCAGCCCGTGGCCCAAGGAAGGGACAGAAGCATGCCGCTGAACCCATACAGCGGGATCAACCAAGCGGTCTGAATCGACAGGGGCAGTTCTTCAGACAAAGGAAACGACACTCGACTGGGTCCGACAGCAAGAGTGCTGGCGGTGGAATCTAGTCAGTGAAGAAGGCCCACCGGTCAGGGTCAGGCCCTCGTCAGAAGGTGGCGTGCTGGGGCTCGGCAAGGGCCGCGGCAGGGGGAAGGGTGGCTAACCATTCCTGCAATTCCTGGCCATGGTGGGATTCCTCCTGCCAGAGGGCGGCAAAGAAATCACGATTGACGGTGTCGGCGATGGCTTCGCAGAACCGCATGGCTTCGGCGTAGTGCTCAATCAAATCGACTTCAAGAACCGCATCAAGGCGCAGCAATCCCACCAGATCGGGGGCGTGGCTGATGGGCTTGAGCTGGGAGGCGCCGGGGGCCAGGCCCAGCTGCAACATGCGTTGCACAAGGCGTTCGGCATGTTGCAGCTCCTCGACCGTTTCGCGGCGGAAACGGACAGCCGCCTCCTGGTCGCCCCATTGGTCAGCCAGGCAAGCCTGGGTCATGTACTGCTGGACGGCGGAAAGTTCCAGACTGAGGGCGCGGCCCAAGTAACCCGAGACGCGCGGATGAACAGACACCATGGAGCTCAGAGGCGGCGGGGACCTTCGCTGGCGATCAGTGCCGGCTCAACTTCAGAGTGGGGGCGGGCAATGATATGGGCAGCCACGAGACCATCCCCGACCCGCTCACAGGCATCGGCACCGGCGCGCACTGCCGCATTGACGGCACCGGTCTCACCGCGAACCATGACGGTGACATAGCCACCACCGACGAATTCACGGGCCACCAGGGTGACTTCTGCCGACTTGGTCATGGCGTCAGCCGCCTCGATCGCCGGGACGAGACCGCGGGTTTCAATCATGCCGAGGGCGATGCCCTGCACTGAGGAGGCCATGGGAAAAGGGGTAATGGAAAACGGGGAACGGGGCGGGGTGCCGCCGCTGAGGGAAGACCCACCAGCGGCAGGCGGGCTGCCAGCCTTGAGAGCTCCGGCCGCCGCCGGCTGGCCGGAGCCGGCGGCGGATGCCGCTTTGGCAGCAGGGGCCGCCAAGGCTGAGCTACGGGATCGGCTGGAGCGGGAAGGAACCGAACGGGTCGCCCGTGGGGGCGCGCTGCGGTTCGTTGGCACAGGCCCGCTGGTGGCCGCGGGCAGGGCACGGGAGGCTGGGACCTCGGCCGGCACCTTGGTGTCGATAACGGGTTGGACCTCCACGGTGACCCCGTAGGCCTGGACCACTGGAGACTGCTCCTTGCTGGCGACGGGATTGGCCGACGTTGCGCCAGAGGAATTGGTGGAAACGCCCGCAGTTGGGGATTGCAGGTCGTAGGAGGCCGGTAGGGTCTTCTCTTCTTGGCTGGCCACGGCGGGCTCAACGGGCTGGGCCGAAGCGCGGGAGGGGCCACTGGCAGCCCGGCGCCGGGCAGGGCTGCGACCGGATCGGGGGGTGCTGTTGGCCATGGCAAGAAGGAAGGGATAAAGGGGACGGACCGAAACGGAGGCCAGGGGGGATCACGGGGGGGAGCGGAACTTACCCATCGGGTTCCCAGAAATCGATGATCCCGCCGATGGTCAGATCGGTCTGAACGGCAGGATCGGGGCAGGCAAAACGTGCGGCACTACCGCTGGCGGTGAAAACCCAGTTGCCAATAGCGGCGCCCACGGGATCAACCGCCACACTGAGCTTGCCCTTGGGGGTGCGCAGGATCCGCAGATTCATGTGGCTCAGCCCATCGACCCGATGGGTGCACACCAACGATCCGGCCACCTGCATGATCTCCATCAGGCCTTGCCTCCGTTCACGGTCCCTGGCGCCGAAGTGCCTGCCGCGAGCGTCCCTGACGTCAGAGTGGCTGCAACGGGGGCGGTATTGGTAGCCAAAGCCTTGGCAGCGTCCGGATCCCAATGGTCAATGATTCCCACAATGGTCAGGTCACTAGGATAGGACTTGCTCCCAGCGGCCTCGCGGGCCGCTGAGCTGCCGACACAGATCACCCAATCGCCTGGAACGCAACCGACCGCATCGACAGCCACCTTTTGGGTGCTGCCATCGAGGACAACCTGAAGATGCTTGTGTTCGAAATCAGGAATGCGGTTGGTTGAAACGAGGGGTTTTACAACTTTGCAGATCAACATCTCAATGTCCTCCTTCGGTAGCGAAACTGATGGTTGACCCTACCGCTTCCGCCGGCACATGGCGGTCTTGGTCGCGAACGGTGAGGAGGGCATGCAATAAACCCTGCGAATGAAGTTCACGATAACGCTCTTCAATCGCTGCCTGCACCCTTTGGGCACGGCGAATCGCCCGTTCCCGAGCTCCAGGCACCGTACCGTGATAATCAAAGCGCACGACCACCGGCACGGGCAGACCCCGGGAAACATTGAGTCCACGGAAAATTTTCACACCCACGTCGAGGTCAGAAGCGCCCTCTTCGACCGTATCCATGTAGGCGAAGTAGGTGAGATTACGTAGATGTATTTCCTTGAAGCCGATACCCACCCCAATGAATCTCTCAGCGTGGCCGGCATCGGCGTAATGGCAATCCTGATGGTATTGACGGACGTAATCGATCTGGGAGAAGTTGTTGGCCAACAGGCGGGCAATCAGTTTGACCATGCCCGGGTCGGGGGTGGAGGCGGCCGCATCTTGCACGATGGCTTCGAGGCGCTGCCAGGCCTCCTGGACGCTGAGGTCGCGGGTGGCCTGGTACACCGCTTCGGCATCCAGCCAACGATCAAGACGGGTGGTGCCATCGAGGCCTGGCACGTGGACCCGGAGGGCATCGGTATCGGTGTCGATACCAAGTAACAGCAGATCAACGGAAGCCCCGCAACAGAAGCTGTTCTCGACAGCCTCCTGAAAATCGTTGAGACGCTGCAAACCACAGGCGGCCGCAGCGGCATCGTCGCTGCCATGGGCTGCACAGCCCTCATGGGCCGGATCACGGGAACTGAAGTGATACAGCACCACCTTCAGATACCGGGTGTCCGCATGGGCTGGATTGGGAAGGCCCTCCCGATAACGTCTGTGCTCGGTCTTAACCCAGCGATTCACCGTATTTTCAACATCAAACAAGGCACCGGCATGGGGCCGACGCCGCACCGAGCTGTAGGGCAGGCGCAGGGCGAAGGCAATCGCATGGGCCAGCCGTCCATCGGCGCAAGGGGTGACATCCAGGAGGTGGAAGCCACAGGAAAGCAGAAAGGCGTCGAACGCTTCGGTGGCGGGACTGCCAGGACGGGCCCCAAGGGGATCCTGTTCGTAAAAGGCAGCGCTGGTCTGCTCGTAGGTCTCAAAAACGCACCAGGCAAACAGGGTGCGCATGTCCAGCTGGGTGACCCAGGCCCGCTCCAGAATCGGCAGGGGTAGGGGGTAACCGAGCTCGGCCTGGGCCACGGCCTGAGCCTTGATGATGAAGTCGCTTTCGTGCTGAAGGGCGGAGATCTTCTGGAGCACGGGCACGATGCGATCAAAGGCCGCCGGCCCGGAGAGGGCGGCCGCCGGATGGATGCCGGACTGGTGACGGTGGGGAGTGGCGCTGGGTTGGGAGCAGCCGCAGGGGCGGCAAAGGTCCCGGGGGCGGCAGGGGTGCTTTCGGTGTTGACCAGGGATCCAAATGGATCGGCGCCATCAACCGGGTTGGGACGCCGCCGCGGTGCCGTCGGAGCCAAAACCCGATTCATGGTGGAGGCGGGACGGCGGGGGGGCATCGCGATCAGCCCCGGGCGCCGCCAGAAACGGTGATCAGGGATCCGGCCAGGGTGTTGCCGCTGGCGCCGGTGATGCGACTCACGGGCTCGGGAAGCGCCTCATTGCGTTTGGACTGGAACGCAGGCATGGCTGCGATCGGACCGGGACGGGTGGGATTGCGGCGACGGGCGGAGGCCCCTTCGGTGCCGGTCACATGCTTGCCCCGGTTCCAGTCATCGCCGCTGATCGATAGACCCGAAGACTGGCCTGCCCCAGTCACCCGGGAGGTCTGGCGGCCTGTGGGGTCGGCCTTGACCGCTGAAGCGGATGCAGGGGGAGCAGAAGCCAGGGGAGCGGCGGCGCCACGGGCTGGAGCGGCGGGAAGGGCATTACGGGGGACCGAAGGACCGCGGCGATCGAAGCGGAACTGCTCGGTGCCGGTCACCTTGTCATTGGCCATATCGAAGGGACCGGTGATGCGTCCCCCGAACTCGTAGGTGCTGCCGGTGACACAGCCGGTGCGATCCCGTTCTCCCTGGGCGACCCGCGCTGGCGATTGGACACTGAATTCCTGCCAGGGTTCCGTCGCAAGGGTCTGGGGAAAATCCGCATCACTTTCCTGGGCGGCGCCACAGACGGCCCGGGTCTGGTCGCCACCGATGTACTGGGTACCGGAGATGGCTTCACAGGCTCCCCGTTCGGCACCGGTCATGACGCCGCCGATGCCGGGTTGGATGCCGGTCATGACCGTGCCCATGCGCACCGGTGTGCGACGGCGCACATTGTCCACCTGCTCGGTGGAACACCAACCACCGGCCTGCTCAAGCCCGGCGTAGGGGGTGCCGGTAACGGTCTTGCAGGTGCCCGGTTCGTCGCCGGTCACCAGCTCGGAGCGGCCGGTGCGGGTGCCACTGACGACCTGATTGCGGTTGGTGACACTGAAGCCAACCTTGGCGGCTTCTGGGGGAGCGGTGATGCCGCAGAAGGCTTGATATTGCTGGTTACCAACGTATTCGTCGCC
>JAPLIF010000266.1 GCA_026389255.1 Cyanobacteriota bacterium | reverse complement strand
GGCTATACCTGAATTAGGCGAAGTCCTGCGCCTGATCGAACAGGGACACTTCAGCCAGGGGGATGGGGAGCTGTTTCGGCCCCTGCTGCAGAACCTCACCGGCCATGACCCCTTCTTCGTTTTGGCCGACTTCGCCGATTACATGCGGGCCCAGTCCGCCGTCAACACCGCTTGGGCCAATCGCGCCCACTGGAACAGGATGTCCGTGCTCAACACGGCGCGCACTGGATTTTTCTCCTCGGACCGCTCGATCCGTGAGTACGCCACGCGGATCTGGCAGGCCGAGGAATATCCCGTCACCATCACCTGTGAGATCGAAGAATAATCTCAGGGTCGGTGATCGGGAAGGTCGGGCGTTTGGTGTAAGAGTCGGTTAAGCCGCAGACGATCGGCGTTGAGGGGGTCGGGGGCCAGTTCACCGGCCACCTCGCGAAACTTTTGCTCCACTTCCTCGGGCACGCGCACATCGAAAATGCGCTCCATCAGGGCTTCGATCGAGAAGAGGTGGGCATTGATGTTCTCCAGATCCGCCATGGCCTGCTGCATGGCATCATGCTCGTCCTCGGTCTCGACCTTGGCGGGTTCGGTCGGGGCCGGAACTGTGGCTTCGCTGTCGCCGTATTGCTTCTGAAGCTCCTCAAGCACCCGGCCGGCCAAGGTGCGAAACGACTGCAATGCAGCCCAATTGAGCTCCTGCTGCTGCCGGAGACTGGGATTTTCGCGTATCAACCGGTCGTGCTCGCGGTAAAACCGCTGGCAATCAGGGCATTGGCAGGGCTCTTCGCTCACCGCTTCCCCTTGTGTCAATCAACACCCATCATGGCATTGCAGCCGATGGGCTGCCGAAATCAGGCTCCGGTGGGTCCAGATCAGCAGCCGGCAGAGGAATCTCAATGGAGCTGACCACGTTGATCACGTCCCGCAGGCGCATGGAATCGGCAAACCAGCCCATGGCCTGATCCACATCGCCCCGATGTTCAGCGCTACAGGCCTGATCCTCATGGGCCTCAGCCAACAGGGCCAACCAGCAGAGACAGCGGGCCTGCACCACCGAAAGATCCATCTCCTGGGGGTCTGTGCAGGCGATTCGCTCGCTCTCCTGCTGCACCAGCAACCGCAGTCGCAGGTCGTGAAGGGGGGTCATTGAGCACCGCCAGCTCAGCCCACGCTAGCGAAAGCGCCCCAAAAATGTCCAACACCACCCCTAGGGGGGATGGGGCCGCTGCTTGCCCTAGAGGATCCCAGCAGGGATCCGGTCGAAGGCCAGCCCTTTTTGATCGAAACCGACAAAAACGAACAAAATCAAAGGCCCACCCCTTTCCAGGCGCAAAACTAGGGTAAAGTGGCTGAAGAATTTTTTCTGGTTTCCAATTACGTCCATGCCGATCCAATCCAAACCCCTCTTTAACATCCTCTTAGCCTCAGGATCCTTAATCCTTGCTTTTGGCCCTTCGGCCCAAGCAGCTCCTGCTCCCGCTTGCACGGATGGCACTCTCGCAACACTTCAAGCCGCTGGTACTTGCACAGACGCCCTTGGATTCACATTTACACTCAATTCTTTTTCGAATTTCAATACTCTCGATCGCTTTTCTTTCCAATCCAGCGGTAGCAATTTCCAATACTCCCTTCAGGGGTTTGCAGCTTGGAACCCTTCGGGTGGTCCCTACGGGCTGAATTATTCTCTCACTGCTCCCACTGGCAAGCAATTCAAATTTTACACTTCTAACCTCAGCAGTTCCAACGATCCAGTCAATGATGCTGGCACCTACGTCATCAGTTCTGCCACCCAGCCTTCAGCAAATTCAACCTTCACTCCACCACTAAGCGCCAGTGGTGGCATTAAGACCTACAGCCCGTTTCTCACGACTGATACATTCACATCTACCCTCGGCGTTACTGGCGGCACAATCGCATCAGTGACTGGAGTTGTTGCATCGACACCCTTAAATACGTCATCCGTACCCACCCCACTGCCGCTTTTGGGTGTGGTCGCAGGCTATCGATTAGCCCGTAAATTTCGCAAGCGCATTAAGTACGCCCAATAGTTATTAACAATTCGCCCAAACTCCAAGTAACAGAGTTTTTTGCCAAACACCCCGACGCTCCCAATATCTTTTAAAGCTCAAAGTACTGAACGCAAATCACTTTATCAACTTGCACCTTTAGCCATAGCTAATAGTGCAAGTTTTTTATGAAAGAGGGCTCAAAATTGTGGGCCATCAAGACATTTTAGACACTAACAAACGCATGTTAATACTTTAACAATAGGCCTGCGCTATCCAGCCTGTAATATTCCCCCAAGCAAGGGGCGATTCAAAACCTGCTGCTCCCACCTATTCCGGCTGCTGCAACCCATGAGTGTCACCCCATCACGCCAGCACGGTTCTGCTGGAGAGCGCAATAAGAATCGCCTCAAACCCCTCACCGTCCGCAGCCTGAGCTTCGCTGGTCTCGCCTTGATGGCCTCCAGCCTCAATAGCCTTATTTTTCTGATTCTGCCCCTGCGCCTGACTTCACCAGACTGGTTACTCAGCTTCACCAGCGCCCTCCTAGCCAGCAGTCCACAGCTTTTAGTGGGCACCCTTGTTCTTCTCATTGCCAGATTGTTCAACAGTCGCGATCTGAGACTGGCAAAGCGGGTCCATTGGATTGAACAAGCAGCCCGTTGGTGGGGCATGCTGCTACTGCTAACGATACCGCTGCAAATTTATGCAGGCGTCTCAATAATCGACCAACAGGAGGCTGACCAAACCAAAAGTATCACGCAAATGCGTCGGATTATTGAAGGTTTCAAAGCCACCAATGCTGAGGGAGAGATGCGCAATTATGTGGCCAGTCTTCCTAATCCACCATCCCTTCCGCCCCAGTTTGATTCTCCTTTTCTTGTCATCAAAGATCGAGTTTTGTCGAATCTTAATGGCAAATTGAACCTAGCGCTCAGCGAACGTGCCCGAGTTAACCCACAAAAATGGCAGTCGTTCATTGCCGATGCCACACGCAATGGAATCCAAGCGGCCCTGCTTGGGATCGCTTTCTTGACCATCACCAAATACCATGATAGGGCCAAAACTGGATCGGACTCTAAAAACGTTTCATCGTCGTAATCCCTTCCATCCCTCTTCTTTAGAGGCATGCCGCAAAGAACGAAAGTCAAATAGAAAGAATTCGAAAACCGCATATCCCCTTTACCCTACAGAGCCTTTGAATTGGCCCTGTAGGTTTTTTTGCAGGCAGCCCATTCAAAAGACCAACCCCTAAAACACCCTAATCACCAATTGAGCCAAATCCTGC
>JAPLIF010000041.1 GCA_026389255.1 Cyanobacteriota bacterium | reverse complement strand
GCAGCGGCAGGGGTAAAGGAAGCCGTCGCTGCGCAGCGCCGAAAGCACGCTGGCGTAAAGGCCCCTGCGCTGGCTCTGGAAGACAGGGGCACCATCCCAATCCAACCCCAGCCACTGCAAATCGGCCAGAATCGAAGCTGCGGCTCCGGCCCGGTTGCGGGGGGTGTCGAGATCGTCAAGACGCAGCAACCACTGACCGCCTTGCCGGCGAGCATCGAGCCAGCTGACGAGGGCGGTGCGGAGGTTGCCGAGATGCAGGGGTCCGGTCGGGGAGGGGGCAAACCGACCTCGGTAGCCGCCCTCTCTTTGACCGACGCCTTGCTGCAGCAGGGCCTGCAGGTGATCCGGCAGGCGCAGGGTTGGGCTGATCAGCCTTGAACGCGATCCTTGAAGAGCTTGCCGGCGGTGAAGGCGGGCACGCGCTTGGCGGGAATCTTGATCTTCTCGCCTGTCTTGGGGTTCAGACCCTGACGGGCAGAGCGCTCGCGGGGTTCAAAGGAGCCGAAGCCCAGGATCGAGACTTTTTTGCCTTCGACCACCGAATCAACGATGGTTTCGATGGCGGCGTCAACGACCATCGAAACATCCGTTTTGGTGAGTTCGGTGCGGGCGGCAACGAGATTAACGAGGTCAGCTTTGTTCATTGGTTGGGGGGGGGCTCCAGATTGGCGGTCGAGGGAACTTGTGATGAGGAGATCCGATCCAGGGACCGACCGCCGCGGTAACGGGCGCGCCAATCGTATGGGCACTTGAGCTACACGGCAACTGAAAATTCGTTACTAGACAAGGTTTTTGGTCCCCAGCCCCCCCTCTTGGCCCCCAGGAACCCCGGCCCCGCAACCCTGGGGCCGTACCGGTTCAAAGGGGGCCAATCCCTTGCGACAACAGCATTTCGGCCTGTTTTTCCAGGTCGGCAAGCAGCGTTTGTCCTGCCCTCACCAGGGTTTCCCCCCGCAGAGCTCCCAGCCCGGATCCGCTGGCGATCCAATCCGGGGCGCCCGCCGGCAACCAGGCCCGCAGGGCCTGCAGGCTGGCGATCTGCCGGGGCCAGTGGAAACAGCGGCGAGTGCGGCGGGGTTCCAGGCGGCCCGGCGCCACTGGCACCAGCAGGCGCCCGCAGAAAAGGCCATCACCACCCCCACCATGGCCTCTGCCAAGGACATGCAGCACGCAGGCCCCGGGACTGGGGCCCGGTGTCCAGAGCAACCGCAGATCAGGCGTAAGGGCGTGCTCGCGGCCGAAGGTTTCCAGGGCCTTAACCCCAGGCAACAGGTAGGCCTCCTGTTCCTGCACCAGCACGGGCCAGCCGAGGGCCTCCTGCAGGGCCCGGCAACGGCCGTGGCCGTCCCGTCCCGTCAGCACGATCTGACCCGGGCGGGACCGTTGCTGCAGGAAGGCCAGGTTGGCCTCCGTCAGGGCCGGAGCATCAATCAGCAAATCGTGATCGGCATGTTCCAGGAACCAGGCGCTGCCGCCCTGGGTGTCCCGGTTGGGGGCAAACAACCAGAGCTTGGATTGCACGGGACGGGGGGCGCGCCCCGGCTCGCGGCTGTGCGGGGCCGCTGTCATGGCGGATTCAACGCGAAACATCCGATGGCATAAGGCCTAGCTTGGCGCCCAATCAGGCCAGTGCCCTTTGTCGGCGATCCGGATCGGACATCCCTCGCCCCTTGGGGCCAGCGTCACCAGGGCGGGCGTCAATTTTTCTGTGGTCGCCCCCCTGGCGACCCGGATCGAGCTGCTGTTATTCGCCTCCGGCTCCGCCCGCGAGCCCTATCGGGTCATCGAGCTGGACCCGCGCCACCGCTCTGGGGACCATTGGCATGTGGAGGTGCTGGGCGTGGGCCTCGGCTGCTGCTACTGCTATCGGGTGTTTGGTCCACTGCAGCCCGGGGGCCATGGCTTCAATCCCTCCAAGGTGCTGCTGGATCCCTGCGCCCGGGCGATCACCGGCTGGGATGTTTATGAACGCATTCAGGCCGTTGGGGCCATTCCCAACACGGGCAGCTGCCTCAAGGGGGTGGTCACCGAGCGGGACCGCTTCGATTTCGAGGCGGCGCCCCGGCCGCGCCGCCCCTGGCAGACCTCCGTGATTTACGAACTGCATGTGGGCGGCTTCACCCGCGGCCCCGGCTGTGGGGTGGCCCCCGAGCGCCAGGGCACCCTGCTGGGGCTGATCGAGCGCCTGCCCTACCTGCAGGACCTGGGGGTGACGGCGATCGAGTTGCTGCCCGTGATGGCCTTCGACCCCCAGGACGCCCCCATCGGCCGCTTTAACCACTGGGGCTACAGCCCCCTGAGCTGGTTCGCCCCCCATCCCACCTACCTGGTCAGCGACGAGCCGCTGCAGGCCCGTCAGGAGGTGCGCCAACTGGTGAGTGCCGCCCATCAAGCGGGGATGGAGGTGATTCTGGATGTGGTTTACAACCACACCAGCGAGGGCAACCAGGCGGGCCCCACCCTCAGCTGGCGGGGCTTGGCCGATGGCCATTATTACCACCAAAATTCCCGCGGCGACTATCTGGACGTCAGTGGTTGTGGCAACAGCATTGCCGCCAATCGCCCCCTGGCCCGGCGCCTGATCCTCGAATCCCTGCGTTGCTGGGCCATCGAGCTGGGCATCGATGGTTTCCGCTTTGATCTGGGCATCGCCCTGGCCCGGGGGGAGGAGTTGATGCCCCTCGACATGCCGCCCCTGTTTGAGGAGATGGAGGCTGATCCCGACCTCAGCGATCTCAAGCTCATCAGTGAACCCTGGGACTGCGGCGGCCTCTACCGGCTGGCGGATTTCCCGGCCCAGCGGGTGGCGGCCTGGAACGGACGCTTCCGCGATGATCTGCGCCGCTTCTGGAAGGGGGATGAGCGCTGCGCCTGGCTGCTGGGCCAGAGGCTCGCTGGCAGCCCGGATCTCTACGGCGGCCAGCCGGCACCCCTGGGCCGCCAGATCACCTTCCTCACCGCCCACGACGGCTTCACCCTGGCCGACCTCAATTCCTACGACGAGAAGCACAACGAGGAGAACGGCGAGGACAGCCAGGACGGCGAATCCGACAACCGTTCGTGGGGATGTGGTGCCGAGGGCCCGACCGAC
>JAPLIF010000333.1 GCA_026389255.1 Cyanobacteriota bacterium | reverse complement strand
ACCTGATCCAGAATGGCGGATGCCGCCCGCTGGGTGACACCCGGTTCGCCGAGGCATTCCCTCAGCCGGTGATAGCCGTCGAGCTGCTTCTGACTCTCAGCATTGCCTGGAACCAGCAGAGGCGCTACGGCCTGGGCGATGGCTTCTGGGGTTAAGCCATCCTGGAGAAGTTCGGGCACGAGCCGTTCATTGAGCACCAGATTGACGGGCGAAATATGGGGAACATTGAAATGCAACAGGTGGCGGGCCACAAAGGCCGTGGGCCGACTGACCCTGTAACCGGTCACCTGGGGCACGGCCCGCAGGGCCAGCTCAAGATTGGCGGTACCGGATTTGGTCAGGGCCACATCGGCCGCCGCACAGAGCTGGGGCTTGAGCCGATCGGCCTCATCGCTGGCAATGATGCGGCAGCGAACCCCCGCCTCGGCCATGACGGCCTCGATCGGCTTTTCAAAGCCCCGCTGGCCGGCTGGCAGCAGCACCTCCAGATCGGGATGGGCCGCCTGCAACAGGGCGAGGCCTTGGGCCATGGGGGGTAGCAGGTAACGCAGCTCCTGGCGGCGGGAGGCCGGCAGCAGCAATAACACCGGCACATCGGGGCCCAAGCCCAGCAGCTGGCGAGCCTCCTGGCGCGAGGGCCGCTCCCCCAGGGTGTCAATGAGGGGATGGCCAACCCAGATGACCGGGGCTCCACGGGCGCCATAGAAGCGGGCCTCTTCCGGAAAGATGGCCAGGATTTGGTCCGTAAAACCAATCAATTGGGTGGTACCGCGCTCACCCAAGCGGAAGGCCCATTCCTGGGGGGCGATGTAATAAGAGATCGGACTATGGGGATGGCGCCGTTTCACCTGACGGCCCAGGCTGACATTGGAGCCCATGTAGTCGATCAGCACCACTCCATCCGGGGGGGTCTCGACGAGCCAGCGGCGCAGGGTCCGCTGCAACTTCAAGGTGGGCAGCACAAAGGGCAGCACCTCCCAGAGACCGATGGCGCCCATGGTGGCTGTATCGGCAATCAGCTCGGCGCCGGCCGCCTGCATGCGGCGCCCCCCCAGGGCCACCACTTCGAGGGGAATCTGGCGAAGGCGGGCCTCCTGGTGCAGCGCTTTGATCAGCAGCGATCCCTGCAGATCACCGGATACCTCGCCGGTGCTCACAAGCAGGCGCACCATCAGCGCTGGGCCGGCAACGGACCACGGCGTCCCGGCCCAGTCGAAGCCTCCAAAAAACGGCACAATTCTTCGGCTAGGGGCAGCAGGGATTGCTCCCGGGCCTGCTGCAGGGCCTCCGCCAGCAAGAGATCACTGCGATAGATGAGGGTCCAGATGTCCTGCAGTTGACGTAACTGGGCGCCGCCACCGCGGTCAGCCATGCCACTGCGCCGCAACCCGACCTTATTCAGCCCCCGCACCCGGCCCGGGTGGCCCTCAACCATCATGAAGGGAGGTACATCGCGGTCGATGCGGCTCATGCCTCCAACCATCGCCAGACTGCCGATGTGGACAAACTGATGGATACCCAGAACACCCCCAATTACAGCACGATCGCCGATCACCACATGGCCTGCCACCGCCACCCCATTGGCAATTACAATCCGATCACCAAGGCAACAATTGTGGCCTAGATGGCTATAGGCCATCAATAAATTGCCATTGCCCACCACAGTGCTTTCGCCCTCGTGGGTGGCGCGATTGATCGTGACGCATTCGCGAAAGGTGTTGCCGTCACCAATCACCACTTCGGTCGGGGCACCGCCATACTTGAGGTCCTGGGGCTCCATGCCAATGCAGGCGCCCGGAAACACCCGGTTCTGCTTACCCAGCCGAACGCGACCATCGATGACCACGTGGGGACCGATCTGGGAATCGTCGCCAATCTCCACCTCCGCTCCGATCACGGCATAGGGCCCAATCGACACGCGCTCCCCCAGGCGAGCCTTGGCATCCACCACGGCGGTCGGATGCACCAAAGGGGCCATGGCAGTGCTGGACATCAGCTCAGTCCACCAAGGAAAACAACAGGTCCCCGGAGCAGACCAGTTCGCCTTCGACCGAGGCCTGGGCATGCACCTTGCCGAAGCGCTTGCGCTTGAAACTGAGCAGATCACAGGTGATGCGCAGCTGGTCACCAGGCACCACGGGTTTGCGGAAACGCACCCCGTCGATGCCGGCGAACACAAACAAACCTTTGGGAATATCGGGCATCTGGGTGACGATGAGTCCACCCACCTGGGCCATGGCCTCCACAATCAACACGCCGGGCATCAGGGGCCGACCAGGGAAATGGCCCTGGAACTGGGGTTCGTTGATGGTCACGTTCTTGAGGGCCACGGCCCGCTTGCCGGGCACATGCTCAATCACCCGATCCACCAAGGCGAAGGGGTAGCGGTGCGGCAACAGCCCCAGGATCTGTTCGCTGGTGAGAACCACCGGTTCCCGACCCGGGGTGGGCTGTGCCGCTGGGCGCACCGGGGCCGCAACAGTGGTGACATCGGCACCGCTGGGGCTACTCAATTCTGCGCCACTGCCAGAAGGCTGGTGAGCGGCGGTCGCAGCAGAGGAGGCCGGCGATAGGGCGGAGGTGGTGCTCAAGGGCGGGCGGGCGAAGGGAGGAGGCCGGTCGTAACGCTTGTAGGAGAAAGGGTACGGGGCAGAGGGGCGGAAGCCATCCCAGCAGGGGGGAAGCCAGCGACCTGAAAGGTGGCGATGGCGGCGGCCAAGGCCGTATGCAACCCATGGGATCCGCGGTAGGCGAACACATGGGCCTGGGGTAAACCGACCAGGGCCAGATCCCCCAGCAGATCCAGCAGCTTATGGCGTACCGGTTCGTCGGCAAAACGCAAGGGTGGATTGAGCCAACGGTCCCCATCACAGACCAGGGCATTGTCCAGGGCACCGCCCTGGATCAGGCCCGCGGCCAACAACTGATCGACCTGCTCACGAAAGCCGAAGGTGCGGGCTGGGGCGATGGCTTCGACAAAGAGGCTGGGGGTGAGTTCGAGGCTGAAGAACTGGCGCCCGATGGCCGGCTGGGGGTAGTCCACGGCGGCGGACACCCGCAGGGTCTCGGCGGGTTGGGCCAGGACAAAAGCAGAACCCTGGTGAAGCAACAAAGGATCCACCGGCAGATCGGGAACCTGGCGAACGCCGCAGTGGCGCAGCCCTGACTCGCCGATGGCCTCCACCCAGGGCAGGGCGGATCCGTCCAAAAGGGGGACCTCTTCCCCCTCCACCCACAGCTCTGCCTGGCTGACACCACAACCGGCCAAGGCCGCCAACAGGTGCTCCACGGTGGCCAGGCGACGCTGACCCAGGAGCAGGGCCGTGCACAGCCTGGTGTCGGAGACACACTCGGGCCCAAGCCTGTGCAGGGGCAAGCCAGGGTCGTCCAACCACCCCAGCCAGTATCCGGGTCGTTCGCTCGGCTGCAGCCGCACGCGACTGGTTTGTCCACTATGCAAACCGACGCCGGTGCGTTCGATGGCACCGGCGAGGGTCCAGGCGTGGTTGTAGTCGGTGGGCCAGTTCGTCACTAGAATTTCCAACCCACGCCGAGATTGAAGCGCCAGAGACCGGTGAAATCCTGGCTGGCCACCTCCAGGCGCAGGGGCCCCACGGGCGTGGTGATGATCACGCCGGTCCCCACCGAGAAGCCTTGGCCTGGCTTACCAAGCAAGGGACCCGGTTGACCGGGCACATTGTCTTGGCTGCCGAAGGCACTGCCGCCATCGACGAACAACTCACCACTGACTATCTTCAGGAGGGGGAAGCGATATTCAATCGTGGCTTCACCGAAGCTACGACCGACGCCAAGATCACAATCGTAGTAACCCCGCACAGAATTACCACCACCCATGCAAAAAGCCTCATAGGGGGGCAAGGAGCCGATGTTGGTGCCAGCGGTGGCTTGGAAAGCGAGGGCCTGCTTGCAATCTTCCGTTTCACCGGGCTTGGCGCGGCATCCTTTGTAGAACTTGAGCCATTTCACCGGAATGTAGTGGGTGAAGCTGGCCCGAAGTCTATTGAAACTAGGAGAGTCTGGGCCAACGGAGATGAATTGTTCGGTGCCGAAACTAAAAAAGTTGCCCTGGGTGGGATTGCGGGGATCATTAAGAGTATTCATGGTCGTCGCCAAGCGCACACCCACTAACTGATTGTGATCGGCGCAGTTGTAACTGACACAGATCACCGAATTAATCGGCACTTGGCCGCCGTTATTGTTGAAGTTATTAGCAACAACACCATAGGGCTGGATCGAGCCCGAATAGTTCATGGGAGTCACCTGCTGGGCGCTTAGGCCCACCACCACACTCCAGGGTGCCCGTTTGAAGGGATCGCCGCCATTGAGGGGCCGTACGAACTGAAGATTACCGCCGACACGCTGAATGACGACGGAATTACCATCGTAATCAAACCAACTACTTCCCGAATCCTTGGATTCGGCGGATTGCACCGTGTCAATTGTTTTACCCAGGGGGTTATTGTTGGAATTAATATTATAAGCGACCGAAGTGCCTGGAGCTTCGTAAAAGTCAGTGGCGGTATAGATATTGCCATTATCGCGGCTTTGAAAAATCTGAGGGACATCACGACTGACAAAAGCCTTGACCCGAAACGCGGTACGGAAGGGATCCCCTTTGATCCAGGGATCTGTGAAGGTGATATCGGCCAAGCCTCCAAACTGACCATAGGTAAAGCTGGTGGCAAGATCCCAAGCTCGACCCTGGAAATTACTATCCTGAATCTGGACTTGTCCAAATACCCCCTGGCTCTGGCTATAACCCAGACCGCCGGAGAGGGAACCGGTCGACTGTTCGACCACCCCGATCTGCACCGTGACCCGGCCCGGATCATTGGGCAGGGGCTTAAGGGTGACCTTGACGTCGCTGAACAGCCCCGTTCCGTAGAGACGTTTGAGGTCCTCCTCAAGGCGTTTGCGGTTGAAGAGCTGCCCGGATTTCAGGGATATTTCGCGAGTGATGACCCAGGACTTGGTTTTGCCCTTAATCGGTTCGCCCTTGTCGTTGGTGCTGGAGCCCTCCTTATTGAGGAACTGCACCTCAACGCCTTGTACCAAGCCTTGGCGCACCGCCAAGACGATTTCTCCCTCAGGACTCACCCGGGTGGGCCCGGTGACCCGGGCGAGGGAGTAGCCCTGATCGGCATACCATTTCTGTAAATCCTGCAGGCGGTTCTGCAGGGTCTTGAGATTGATGGTCCGGTCGTAATCCGGAGCGAAGGTGTCCTTCACCAAAGTGGCGGGCAGCTTCACATCCGGCGGATCCAGGCTCACCTTGCGCAGCACCGGGTTCGGCACCACCTTGATCACCAGTTTCACCCCCACGGAAGTGTCGATGGGCTGCATGCGCACATCGGAGAACCAGCCGGTGGCATAGATCGC
>JAPLIF010000159.1 GCA_026389255.1 Cyanobacteriota bacterium | reverse complement strand
GGGGCAGCAGCAGGGGCCAGGGCCGCCAGGCCAAGGGGGTGGGGAGAGGGGCCACCCCCCTGGGGCTGCCGTTCGCCGAGGTCTGCACGCCGATGGGGATACGCGTTGGCCCGATGTTGCCGACCCTGCCGCCCCTTGGCCACCCGCCTGCGGGGGACGGAGTGTCTAAAAAACGCAAAAAAGCTTGGCGGCGGCGGTCCTGCATCGGCAGGATTACGGCACCCCTGGCCTGCGTATGCGCCCCTTAGCGTCCGTCCTTTGCTTCGCCCAAGCCGTGCCAGCCCCGCTGCTGCTGGGTGGGCTGCTCAGCCTGGCCCTCCCATGCGTGCCCAGTAGCGCCGGTGCCGCCAGCCTGCCGGACCCAGCGGCAACGCCAACCCTCTATAAGGGCGGCGACATCCTGACCATGGCGGGGCCGGCGCCGACCTATGCCGAGGCGCTGGTGGAGAAGGGCGGTCGCATCCTTTATGTGGGACCCCTGGCCGGGGCCATCAAGGCGGCCGGGGGCGGCGCCCGCCAGGTGAACCTGGCCGGTCGCACCTTGGTGCCGGGCTTCATTGATGCCCACGGCCACCTGGTGCTGGCCAGCCACACCCTGCTCAATGCCGACCTGGGCGGCGTTAAGTCCATCCCCGAATTGCTGGGGCGGATGAAGGCCCATGCCGCCAGCTCGCCGGCGGGGGTGTGGGTGGAGGGCCTGGGCTATCGGGCCGAGCAGCTGGCCGAACAGCGCCATCCCACCAAGGAGGAACTCGACACGGTGAGCAGCACCCGGCCGGTGTTCGTGCAGGACGGCTCCGGCCACCAGGGGGCGATCAATTCGGTGTTGCTGCAGCAGATGGGTTGGACGGCCAGCAGCAAGGATCCGGCCGGCGGGGTGATCTCCCGCAAGCCGGGCAGCAGCGAGCCCAGTGGCCACATTGCCGAGGCGCCGGTGTTTGCGGTGCTGGCGGCCAAGGCGCCCCTGACACCGGCCCAGATCCGCCAGGGGGTGGCCAAGGCCGGGGCCCTGTGGGCCGCCAATGGTCAGACCACCGCGGCGGAGATGGGCTTTGGCCTCAGCGATGATGACATCGACGTGGCCCGCCAGATCATCGATGAACAGTTGCTGTCGATTGATCTGCTGCTCTATGTCAAGCATTCCTTCCTGGAGCAGGCCAAGGCGGGCCGCCGTGCCGTCATGGACCAGTACGCCGATCCGGCCGCGCGGGCCTTGCGGGTGGATGGCGATGGGCGCTATCTGAATCGGCTGCGGCTGGCGGGGGTGAAGTTTTGGATGGATGGCAGCATGGATAACGCCTACATGTCCCAGCCCTACAGCCATAATCCCCCGGGCAACAGCGAGAAGAACTTCCGGGGTTTGCCGGTGGATTCCCAGGCGGAGGTGGAAGTCACCGTAGCCAGCTACTGGAAGAGCAACCGGCAGATCGCCGGCCATGCCATCGGCGACCAGGCCATCGACAACTTCCTGGTTGCGATCGAGAAGGCCTACGCCGCCCAGGGTCCGGCCGACCATCGGCCGATCATTCAGCACGCCCAGTTCCTGCGGCCCGACCAGATCGCGCGGGCCAAAAAGGTGGGCGCCATCACCAGCTTCACCGCCGGCGGCCTCTATCCGATGGGTGATTATCTGGCCCTGCTGATGGGCCCCGAGCGGCTGGCCTGGGCCGGGGCGGCGGGTTCGGTGCAGCGGGCCGGCATCCCCTGGACCCTCCACCACGACATGCCGGCGGGCGTCAGCCCCAGCCTGATCTACGCCCTCTGGAACATCGTCAACCGCACGACCAAATCGGGTGTGGTGCTGGCTCCCCAGGAAAAGGTGAGCCCCTACGACGGCCTGCGGGCCATGACCATCAACGGCGCCTACCAGTACCACGAGGAAAAAAGCAAGGGCTCCCTGGAGCCCGGCAAGCTGGCCGACCTGGTGGTGCTCAGCGCCAATCCCCTCAAGGTGGAGCCCCTGGCCATCAAGGACATCCAGGTGGTGGAAACGATCAAGGAGGGGCGCAGCATCTACCGCAACCCCTCCCCCAGCGCCGCAACGGCCGCCGCCCCCGCCAACGACAAGGACCCCGTCAGAGATAAGGACAACTGTTTGGTGCCCCACGGCGATCAGCCGGCCAAGCGCCTCAACCCTGCCCAGGAGGCGACCTTGGAGCGGTTGATGACGCCCGGGAGGTGAGGCCAAAATAGCGACGCTGGTTCGCCGACCCCCCAACATGA